>JAZFSW010000559.1:0-5479 GCA_036446375.1 Desulfobacterales bacterium
AGAATGCTTCACAACCATCCTGAATCTTCAGGAAAGGCCGGGATCTACCATGGGGATGTTTTCCGGCCGGTATCGCAGAAGCGATCGTCGCATCGGTGCACCGGCTGGATACCGATGAGGAAATATCTCGACCGAGACCGGTCACCATCTCCGGAATCAGCGCCTTTTCCGCACCGGGAACAATAGCATCAATCCCCTCAATTTTGCTGAGGGCATCCGGTTCGGTCTGGGCGTAGCAGCCGGTGACGACAACCTTTGCGCCGGGATGGGATCGTATCGCGCGTCGGGTCGCCTGCCTGGATTGCATCGACGCCTTGCCGGTAACTGTGCAGGTGTTGACGATGCATAGATCTGCCGCCTGACCCGTATTTGCACAGGACCAGCCGGACGCATCCAACGCGCGCGCCAGGGCATCGGACTCGGACTGATTAACTTTACAGCCCAGCGTTGTAATGGTATAAAGCAGCATTGGCCTCAGGTTCCAAAGAGCCCTGATTCATAGGACCAGCCTTTGAATATACAGCCCTCAAGAGAGCGTTGACGATTGAAGATTCCCCGCAGTCACGCCATGGCGTGACGAGGAATGCACTTGCTGGTTCAGTTCACAAGACATCCACATATCATCTGGGCTGTGGACTCTATCATATCCCCGTTTGAAAAGAAATTTGAAAGATAAAGGGATGAACCGTTTTGCATACCGCACGACAAGTCTCGTCATCAAGGCCCTTTCCGGTCTTTCCAAGGCCGAGATTCGGCTGCATGATACGGAAAACATTCCCAAAGCGCCAAGCATCTTTGTGATCAACCATTTTACCCGTATCGAAACCTTCCTTATGCCATATCATATCAATCGGTTAACGGGCATTCCCGTTTGGTCCCTTGCCAGTTCCAGTCTCTTTGTAGGCCCCCTGGGAAAAGTTCTGGATCATGTAGGGGCGGTTTCGACAAAAGACCCGGACCGGGATCGCCTGATTGTGAAGAGTCTTCTCACCGGTGAGGCCCACTGGATCATCTTCCCGGAAGGCCGGATGGTGAAGAACAAGAAGATCGTTGAAAGGGGTCGCTTTATGATCTCCCATGCCGGTGGGAAATATCCGCCCCATACCGGTGCAGCGACCCTGGCCCTGAGAACGGAGTTTTACCGGCAGCGGCTGTTGGAAATGGCAAAAACACAACCGGATGAAGCCGCACGGTTACTGTCCCTGTTTGAGATTGAGGACATCGCATCGGTTCTGGATCGACCCACCCAAATTGTCCCGGTAAATATCACCTATTACCCGGTTCGCACCCGGGAGAATCTCCTGAGCAACCTGGCCAATAAGCTCGTTGACGATCTTCCGGATCGCGTAACAGAAGAGATCATGACCGAGGGCACGATGCTTCTATCCGGGGTGGGTGTGGACATCCGGTTTGGCCGGCCGATATCCGTCCGGGAATTCATGGGAAAGACCGTCATCCATCGCGATATTTCCGGTAAGCAACGAATCGATTTCGACGATGCCATCGCCTCGAAGCTGGAGATGAGGAAAACAGCGCTGAGAATCATGCAACGCTACATGGCCGATATCTACAATATGACCACGGTTAATCACGATCATCTTTTTGCCGCCATGCTGAGGAAACTGCCCTCAAACAGGATACGGGAAAAGGTGTTGCGGCAAAAGGTATTTCTTGCCGCAATCCGGGCCGGCGAGAACAAGCATGCCTTTCTTCACAAAAGCCTTCAGCGCGATCAGACGCCCCTGCTTACCGATGATCGTTTCCATAAATACCGGAATTTCATTGATCTTGCCATCGATACCGGTGCGGTGAAAAAAGGTCCCAAAGGGATGACGCGAGCCCTTTTGAATTTTACACCACCATTTGATTTCCACCGTGTGAGGATTGACAATCCGGTCGCCGTCATGGCCAATGCCATCGAGCCGCTTACCGACCTGCAGCGAACGATATCCCGCCTGTCATGGCAGCCCCAGGCCATTACACGATATCGGATCAGAAAGCATCTGCTTGAAGAAGAACTCACGGCGTTCAACGAGGACTATAAGGCGTTTTACGTCCCGGGAGAATCGAAGGAGAAAGACATCGGCAAACCATTTCTGATCAAGGGCAAGACAAGAAACGTCGGTGTGGTTCTCTTTCATGGTTACATGGCTGCTCCCATGGAGATGAAGGGCCTGGCCGACTATCTCGGCAAACTGGGGCTGTGGGTTTATGTGCCCCGGATAAAAGGACACGGTACATCCCCGGATGATCTGGTCACCCGCACGATGGACGACTGGATCCTATCGGCCGATAGGGGGTATGCTATTATCAGCAGTATATGTAAACATGTCGTTGTCGGCGGCTTTTCCAACGGGGGCGGACTGGCGCTGGACATGGCGGCAAGGATTGAGGATGTGGGGGGGATGTTTGCCGTTTGCCCCTCTTTCAAACTGCAGGATCTTGCTGCCAAATTCGTTCCCACCCTCGACATGTGGAATAAGTTCATGGACAAGATCCGCCTTGATTCCGCAAAAATGACCTTTGTGGATAATCATCCGGAGAATCCGCATATCAACTATACCCGGAACCCGATATCCGGTATCAGAGAGCTTGATCGGCTCATGGAATCCCTTGAGCCCAAATTGCCGGAAATCAAACAACCGGCCCTCATCGTTCAATCCGATGGCGACCCGGTCGTCGATCCCGATGGATCCAGACAGGTATTTGACCTTCTCGGGTCGCAAGACAAGACCTACCGGCCCTTCACATCCGGTCGTCACGGCATTCTCCTCGGTGAGGGATCCGAACAGGTATACAGAACCATCGGGGAGTTTATCATGAGATTGGCCGGGAAACGGAATGGGTAGCCACAAATGCAGGACGCTATGAACGTTGAACATCGAACGTCCAACATCGAATTTTGAATGAGGGATAAAACAAAAACCAGGAATCTCATTGAAGGACTCAGTAGCGTGTGCAGCATCCATTCAACATTCGATGTTCGATGTTGATGAACTCGTAAAAAGTCAGATATCATCATCATCTGTCATTCCCGCGAAGGCGGGACACAGAGTGAAGCGTAGCGCTCATCCAGTGTTTTCAATAGCTTCTGGACTCCCGCCTTCGCGGGAGTGACGGTATTTCGGACTTTTTACGGGACCGTCGATGTTGAGTGTTCGATGTTCATCTTTGGTATTGTGTCTTTGTGGCGAGATATTGATAAGAAATGGAGCAACAGTGATGAAACAAACCATCCTCGTCGTTGGCGGCGCAGGATATATCGGATCCCATATGGTCAAAGCCCTGTTGCATACCGGCTATGGGGTCGTCTGCCTGGACAATCTTTCCACGGGCCATCGCGACATGGTTGTCGGGGGAAATTTTATCAACGGCCATCTCGGTGATGGATCATTGCTGGATGAGATATTCACCGATCATGCCATTGCAGGCGTGATGCACTTTGCCGCCTTTTCTCAGGTGGGGCAATCCGTGACAGACCCCCTGACCTACTATCGGAACAACATTGCCGAAACCATCCAACTGATAGCAGCGATGGTTCGACATGGGATCATGCGTTTTATCTTTTCTTCTTCCGCAGCCGTTTACGGAGAACCGGTAGATGTACCGATCCTTGAAGATCACCCTCAGCACCCCACCAGCCCCTATGGCACAACCAAAGCCACCGTGGAACAATTGCTCAGAGACTGTGACACGGCCCATGGCATCAAAAGCGTCAGCCTTCGATATTTCAACGCTTCCGGTGCCGATGCGTCCGGAACGATCGGTGAAAAACACCAACCGGAAACCCATCTCATTCCCCTTGTTCTCAAGGTTGCCGCAGGTCAACGGGACCATATCGACATTTTCGGCACCCAGTACCCGACACCGGACGGCACCTGCATCAGAGATTACATCCACGTGAGTGATCTGACCCGGGCCCATTTACTTGCCATGGAAAGCCTGTTTGAGGGAAAAGAAAGTAAGATATACAACCTCGGCAACAGCAAGGGATATTCGGTTCGTGAGGTCATTCAATTGGCCAGACAGATAACCGGCCACGCCATCCCCACCATCGAGGCAGACATCAGACCCGGTGATCCGGCCGTTCTGATCGCAGGCTCAGACAAAATCAGGCGAGAGCTCGGCTGGAAGCCGGTATATGAGGATCTGACCGCGATACTCCGAACCGCCTGGGATTGGCACAGGAAAGAAAGGACCCTCTGAACCAGTCTCGCCGCCCGACCTCGTTGTCATGTCCCATCGTTGAATGTCTTTTCGAATACGGGAACACCGGTTGCGGTTGCGCGGCTCGTTTCGGCCTTCGTAGATGGGTTGCGGCCAAGAGCGAAGCAATCACGCCAGGGCGTATCGAGCAGCGCAACCGATCAACGCGAGACGTAGCTTGCCCCACTAGAGGAGCAGCAACAGCGCTGAATCGTAAACACCTGACCTGTCTGAAAACATTCAATTTCATTGACAGGCAGCGGTTTTGGAAGTAAGAATATCGGTTTACAATGAACCGATGGGAGAGAACGCATGGACTACAAGAAAACACTGAATCTTCCCGCGACAACGTTTCCCATGAAGGCGAAGCTGGCCACGCGAGAACCCGAACAGTTGGCCGCCTGGGCTGACCGCGGGTTATATCAGGAAATAAGAACCGCATCCAAAGCACTGCCAGCATCCCGCCGTTCGACAAATGACTGCCTCGCTTGTGGCCGGGAAAAACGTATTTCTTGTCGTGTCCCTCGACCGATTTCAGCACTTTGGTTGCTGCTGGCGACAATGGAACTCGATGTTCGCGTCTCGCTTTCATACGTTCGGCGGGAACGATCCACATTCCTGCATCAAAGTCGAACTCGGACCACTCAGCCCGAATCACTTCGGCTGTTCTGGTGGCTGTCAGAATCGAAAATTGCAGCGCCCGTGCGGCTATGCCTTCGTCCTTTCTCAATGCCGCCATGAACGCCCCTGCTTCGGCGTAGGGCAAAGCAGGGTGATGTTTGACCTTTGCTACTCTGGTCGGGCGGGGTAGCAACTTGTCCAGATGGCCGCGCCAGCGTGCCGGATTGTCGCCCTTGCGATAGCCTCGGACGGTAGACCAATCAAGCACAGACTCGATGCGACCGCGCAGACGGTTCGCGGTTTCAGTCTTGCTTGTCCAAATCGGCTCGAGGACGCGAAGCACAAGCGCAGTGTCAACCTGATCAACCGGCAAATGACCAATGACCGGCCCGGCAATATTTGTCAGAGTGCTGCGCCACTGAGCAACGTGCTTTGGATTGCTCCAGCCTGCCGCCTGTGAATCGACATACTTCTCGGCACAGTCGCCGAAACTCAGCATGTTTTC
This sequence comes from Desulfobacterales bacterium, assembly GCA_036446375.1. GTDB lineage: Bacteria > Desulfobacterota > Desulfobacteria > Desulfobacterales > JAZFSW01 > JAZFSW01. Next base: position 5,333 of record JAZFSW010000559.1, read on the forward strand.
GTGTTCAGTTCGGATCGCTCGCTGCCGTGCCTGTTTGTCCGACAGCGGATCGATTCCCGCGTGTTTTTTTCGCCTCAGATCAAGTGCTGCGTTCCTTGCTGCCTTTAGTGTCACGTCAGGGTATGGCCCAAGCCCGAGCCACGTATC
>JAZFSW010000560.1:0-18896 GCA_036446375.1 Desulfobacterales bacterium
TGCCGAGAATTTGGGCGGCGAGGAAAACGTGGCACGACATCATGCGCGAGGAAAGCTCACCGTTCGCGAACGAATTGCGCGGTTGGCCGATCCGGGTTCATTCCAGGAGATAGGCAAAGCTATCGGCGGCGCCACCTACGAGGATGGCAAAATAAAATCATTCACGCCGGCACCCGAAGTGGCCGGCGTGTGCACCTTGAACGGGCGTAGAGTCGTTGTCAACGGAGGGGATTTCACGATCCGCGGCGGTGCATCTGATGCCATGCCCTATGGCAGCATCAGCAGGGGGCACAGTGCCGTGCAATTCGCCATGAAGTGGCGTCTCCCCTATATTATGCTCCTTGATGCTGCCGGCGGCAGCGTGCGGACCTTTGAACATATCGGCCGCACCTATGCTATCAGCAACATGGGCGGAACGGCTGAGTCGGCCATGCTTGGCATGATGCCGGTTGTTGCCGGGGTAATGGGCTCGGTGGCCGGGCTTCCTGCGGTGCAAGCCTGCATCTCCCATTTCAGTGTGATGATCAAGGACACCAGCGTGCTCTTTCCCGGGGGACCCCCGGTGGTCAAGGCGGCTCTCGGTTACGACATCACCAAGGAGGAACTCGGAGACTATCGGACCCAGGTTTACGGGAGCGGCGCCATTGACAACCTGGCTGAGAACGAAGAGGAGGCCTTTAGCATGATGAGGCGGTTTCTCAGCTACCTGCCGGACAATGTTTGGCAGATGCCACCACGTATTGAACCCACGGATGATCCCAACAGGCGCGATGAAGAGCTGCTGTCCATCATGCCTCGGGATAGGCGGTGGCCCTACGACCCATATGAGGTTCTGGATCACATCCTCGACCGTGATTCGTTCTTTGAGATTAGTCCCTTCTATGGGCAGTCACGCATCGTCGGTCTGGCGCGGGCAAACGGCTATCCAATGGGTGTAATGATTAATAATCCAAACTTTTTGGGCGGTTCTATGGATGTGACGGCCGGCGCAAAGACAGGCCGTTTCCTCAAGTTGTGCAACACCTTTCATCTACCGTTGGTATACTTCGTTGATGAGCCGGGATTCATGGTCGGACTTAAAGAGCAGAAGAAGGGGATCGTGCGCGACGGGGCGAGAATGGTCCACATCACGACCCAAACCACAATGCCTTGGCTCACGTTCGTTATCAGTCAGATCTATGGCGTTTCCGGGCAACTCAACCTGAGGCCTACCGGTATGCATAGACGTTACGCCTGGCCATCAGGCAATTGGGGTTCGATGCACATCGAAGGTGGCGCCAGGGCAGCCTACCGTCGAGAAATAGATGCGGCCCCTGACCCTGAAGCCAAACGCAAAGAGATCGAACAGCGCCTGAAAGCACTGGCCTCGCCCTTCCGAACGGCCGAAGCTTTCAGCATCGAGGATATCATTGACCCACGGGATACACGTCCACTGCTATGTGACTTCGTGGAGACAGCACAAAAGGTGCTGAAGACACAACTGGGACCGGTCATGGTGCCTATGTATGGGCCTTAGTACTCATATGCATAAACACAGTAACGTATTTTCGGTGTAGTTCCCGATTCATCCCGCTTGCAGCGGGACTCGAGCCGCAGAGATGGATTCCTTGCTCTCTGCGTTCTCTATGGCTCTGCGGGGAGTTTAGGCACAATATGTAACCGAACTTGTGAATGCGTGTATTGGGTAACCGCATGCGACGATTGAGATTGGAAGCTACAGATGAATAGTCTATCACCACCTGGACCACTTAGCGGATTGAGCGTTCTGGACATCTCAGAAGGGATTGCCGGACCCTTCTGCGCCAAGTTGCTGGGCGATCTGGGCGCCGACGTCGTCAAGATTGAGAAAGCCGAGACAGGCGATCAGAGCCGTGCAGTCGGTCCCTTCCCGGACGGTACACCGAATGTCGAACTCAGTTCGAGCTTCTTTTTCCTCAACACCAGCAAGCGAAGTGTGGTGCTCGATCTTCAGTCCCAGGAGGGTCTAGAGAAGCTGCCGGCCCTCATCAAACGTTTCGATGTGGTGGTTTCGAGTGACACGGCAGAAACACTCGAAGCTCAAGGAATCGGATTCGATCAGATGCGATCATGGAATCCACGTGTTATTCTAACAACGATATCCGGATTTGGCTCGTTTGGTCCACACTCAGACTATGAATCTTCACATTTGATTAATTGTGCAGTGGGTGGCTGGGCTTGTCTTTGTGGCCTGCCGGACCGAGAGCCCCTGCAGGCCGGTGGTGCTATCACGGAGACCTTGACGGGCGCATTCGCCGCTGCATCTACGTTGCTGGCTGCCCTCGGTAGAGCCACTCACGGGCGCGGCGAACATGTGGATGTCAGTGCACAGGAAGCGGTGCTTGCCGGTGCACTGATGCCGACCCTAAGGTATGAATACCACGGTATTGTGCCGCCACGTTATTCGAGCGTTGGTTCGGGCTCGGGTGTGCCTATGATGTTGCCCACAAGTACCGGCTATATCGGCCTGAACGCCCTGACCGGCACCCAGTGGGAAATGTTATGCAGTTTTCTGGGAAAGGAGGATATTGCGGATTGGGAAAATCCTCATGAACGAATTGAGGAGATCAGGGAAGCGTTTCAGGAAGCCATCACAGACCGTACCGCCGAGGAGCTCTTTCATGAGGCGCAGGAGTGGCGAGTACCATTCGGCTTGGTGCCTGACCTGGAGGAGCTTTATCAATTACCCCCTCTCCGCGAGCGTGATTTCTTTGTAAAGCTTGAGCACCCAGTCGCCGGATCTGTTGAGGTACCGGGCATACCTTTCAAATCGACTGCAACGCGACCGACGCCCTATCGACCCCCTTTGTTGGGTGAGCATACGGATGAGGTCTTAAAAGAGCTCAAAGAGACCAACGGGCCTCGTGCAGTCGATGGCCACAATGAGGATCGCCATTGCGCACCCCTTGACGGGCTTCGCATTCTGGACCTTTCGATGTTCTTTGCGGGTCCAGTGGCTGCCCAGATAGCGGCAGATGGTGGGGCTGATGTGATTAAGATTGAATCCGTTCAATGTATCGATGGATGGCGAAACAGCTTACCGTTGTCGGAAGAGATTCCTCCCTGGGAGAGTTCGCCTCATTTCAATTGGGTAAACAGAAATAAGCGTGGTATTACACTTAATCTTACCGACTCGCGCGGCACGGATATACTAAAGAAACTCGTACGGTCCTCAGATGTCTTGATCGAGAATTACACCCCTCGGGTGATGGCTAATTTTGGCCTCTCCTATGAGACGCTACGGGAACTCAACCCACGGTTGATTATGCTTTCGATGACCGGATTTGGATCAGATGTCACATGGCGCGACTATGTGGCCTTCGGTATGTCGACCGAACAGATGTCCGGGATTTCTCACCTGACCGGCTATGAGGATGATGTGCCGCTGTTCACCGGGATGACCGGTGGTGACCTGTTCGCTGGCGTAATGGGTGCAAATGCCTTAATTGCAGCGCTGCATCATCGAAATCTTACCGGCCAGGGTCAACACATCAATTTCAGTCAGATCGAAGCATGCAATCTATACATCGGTGATGCCATGACGGGTTGGTCTCTCGCTGGTACGGATCCGGCTCGAACAGGCAATGCGCATCCGGTCTATGCACCACACGGCATCTATCCATGCAAGGAAGAAAACTGGCTGGCGATCTCCTGCAAAACTGAGGCGCAGTGGCGCGCACTGGCAGGACTCATGCAGAGACCGGAATGGTTGAAGGAGGGATCCATCTTCTCTAAGGCAATCTCTCGGCAGGCGCATCGTGGCGACATCGATCGATTGATTGGCGCTTGGACAGAAACGCAGGATCATCTGCAACTGATGACGCAACTGCAACATTCCGGCATAGCGGCCGGTGCCGTTATGACGGGACCGGAGTTGCTTGCCGATCCTCACCTGAAAGCCAGAGGAAGCTTCCTGGCCCAGGATCGACCGCAACTGGGTGTGAAGCACTACCCGAATCAGCCCTATCGTTTCCGCTATGCTGACCCTGTTCCAAACCTGCGCGCGCCATTGCTCGGAGAACATACAGAGGAGGTACTTACTGACCTCGTTGGCCTGACACCCGATGAAATAGCCGATCTTGAGTCAGCGGATGTGATTGGCACCATCCCCTTAACCGAGCGATAGATAGTAATGCCGGTCCATAATCAAGGGCTCTCTTCCGGCAAAATATACTTCTTTCAGATTCCCGAGCATATCTTTCCAGCGCCAATGACCTACTTGGTCTTGGGCATGCCGAGTATCCGTTCTCCCAGTTGGTTCCGCTGTATCTCGCTGGTTCCTGCGGCAATGGTATTACCAAAAGAATTGAGGTACTCGTGGGGCCATTGACCACCATCCGGGGCATTTTTATCTGCAAAAAACATCGTACTGTAAGCCCCCACGATTTCCAGCGCCAGAGCGGTAACGTCCTGTGTGATTTCTGTTCCGACAACCTTCCCTTGCATCGCAAGGCGCATGGGATGGTCCAGCAGACCCTTTACCCCCCCCCGACGTCCGTTCTGGGACTGTCCGGCCTGGCGAATGACAAGCTGCATGATGCGATCCCTGAGGACCGGATCGGCCGCAGCAGTCTTCCCGTTCCGCGGCGACCTTTTGGCCAGATCGATGAGGGACGTTGCAGCGGTGTCTATGGCGCTCTTTGAAACCTGCCCGCCGGAAAACGGCATAACCAGACCCGCGGCTCCGCGCTCATGCTGCAGGGTGGTCATCGCAACCGCCCATCCCTTGCCCACTTCGTCCAATCGATATTCATCCGGTATCTCATGATTGGTGAAAAAGACCTCATTAAAGCCGGTTTCGCCCGTGATCTTTACCAGGGGTCTTACTTCCACACTCTTTTCATGGCCGGCTCCCATGGGACAAATGAAATAAGTCAGACCCTTGTGCTTATGGGACCGGTCGGTACGGCAAATGAGAATCATCAATGACGCGTATTCTCCCATCGACGTCCATATTTTTGACCCATTGACAACCCAACCATCCCCCTTCCTTTCCGCAAAGGTCTGCTGATTGGCCAGATCCGATCCCGCATTCGGCTCGCTGAAACCCTGACACCAGATCTCCTCCCCCGAGAGCATTGGCCCGATGAACCGCTTTTTCTGTTCTTCCGTCCCGTGGGTCATGATCGTGGCCGCTGCCATCAGCAAGGCGGTAAGACCGGGGAAAATGGGCGTTCCGATGCGCTGCATCTCCTCATTGGCAATCTGCTGACAGTTCGTGCGACCGCCGCCACCACATTCTTTGGGAAAATCGCATCCCACAAGCCCGCCGTCATAGGCCGACATCTGCCAGCCCCGTAGAAAATCAAACTGCTCCTGGTTCAGATGTCCCATGCCTGCCTGTCGGGGAGTGCCTGCAGGCGCCGGTCCCGGATGATTCTTAGAAAGCCACTCGATACAGTGAGCGCGAAATTCCATTTGTTCAGGGGTTTCTACTCTTACCTTGTCGTTCATCTCTGGTCTCCTTTCAAACACAGATTTGGGTGGCACTCGGCTTCTACCATTCCGTCGAAGGCGGCCTCATTCCTTCCATGGTGGAATTCTCGGTGGTACCAGACTAAGCGCGATTCGTCCTCCCCGAATGATTTGCCGGGTCCGGAAGGCTAGCTTTGTTTGAATACGCCGAACCTCTGGTCCACTTCCACATTGATGATTGATGGCTTGCCGTTGGCTACCGCTCGCTGGATGGCAGGCAGGATCTCTTCAGGGTCGGTGACCCTCTCCCCGTGACCGCCCCACATCAACGCCATTTTCTCATAAGCCCGCATGTGCTCAAGCTCCACATTGCAGTGGCCATTTTCTTCAACCTCCTTGGCGTGGTACATCTCCTCGCCCATTCGGATCAATCCCCAGCCGGAGTCATTGGAAATAACGCACACTACCTGCATCCCCAGTCTGGCCATCGTGTCGAGCTCCATGGCGTAGAATCCAAAGCTACCGTCACCGGTATACCACAATACCGGCTTGCGATTGGCCACCCAGGCACCAATGGCGTTGGCGGGCCCGGTGCCGATCATACCGATGTTCTGCCCTTCCCCAAAGATCTGACCGGGACGCCTTGCCGGTGCTGTGTTTGAGATCCAGAAGGAGGCGTCGCCGCCGTCAATCGACACGTTCCAGTCCCGGCCTTCACCGGCGAGAAACTTGCCCACTTCTCCGGCACAGCGCCCCGGGTGAACCGGAATGCCTTCGGCCCGGTGCGGATCCGACAGCGATTCGATACCGGTCTTTAATTCACCCACCCAGGGCGATACATCGACGGGTTCGGGTCGCTTGCTCTTGATCGCGGCCAGCAACTGATGCGCTACGGGGCCGGCTCCGCCGGAAATGCCGATATCTGCCCGAAGGTTGAAACCGATCTGACTTTTGTCCGGATGGACCTGGATGACTTTGGCGCCTGCAGCCGCTATCTTTCCCTGGGCGATCGTCCAGTCAAACCGGCAGCCCAGGGCCAGCACCACATCGGCCTTGCCGGTGACTGCAAAACCATCATGGCTCCTTCTGAGCAGGGGATTAACGGTTTCGTCCCCGAACAGACCCCGGCAGGCTGACCCGGCAACACAGAGCGGCATTTTCAGATAGTCCGAAAGGGAAGTGATATCGGCGGCGTAATCCCCCATCGAGAACCGGGCTGCATCACCAATTACGACGGCTGGACGTTCGGCATGTGCCAGCAGACCCGCTGCCGCGTCAACAAACGCCGGATCACCGAAGGGGATCGCGTCGGTTCGCCCTTTCGACGGGAAGATCACCTCCGATTCTTCCATTTCAACGAGGGGAATATCCATCGGGACCTCGAGATAGACAGGCCCCGGGGCCGAATCCGTAGCGTGACGAAGGGCCAGGGTGATATACTCCGGGATGCGGGATGCGACGGTGACTTTCGCCGCCCACTTGGCACAGGATTCCATGAGCTTTAGCGTCGACATGTCCTGCATTTCACCCGTGTCCCTTGCAGCGGCAACCACAGCGCCGCCGATATGAATGACCGGTATGCCCGTTTCCCGGGCCGTCACCATTCCCGCCGTCGTATTGATCACGCCGGGGCCGGCGGTGGTCACCACCACTGCCGGTTTCCCGGTAGCAAGGGCATAGGTGTTGGCTGCATACATGGCCGCGCACTCATGACGCATATCGATGATTTCAATTCCCGCGGCCCGCATCCCGTAGAAGATCGGCATGACATGCCCGCCGGTGAGAACGAACGCCTTCTCAATTCCTTCATTTGCCAGAGCCCTGCCAAACAGGGCGCCACCATTGATCTTGCCCATTTCATTTTCCTCCAATTATGCTGCATTTCCCACAATCGCCCACGACAAGCGGCCCCTATGAAACCATATTGCCGATGGAACAGAACATCCACAAGTCTCTCGCAAAGGCGCCAAGACGCAAAGGTAACCAAATGATATTAAGGTTTTTCTTCTTTGCGCCTTCGCGCCTTTGCGAGAGGATTCGGTTTCTCCAACGGTCAGATTGGTCCAGCCGCTGGTTGAATTGGTCCTATTGGTTTTGTTGGTTCTATTGGTTAACAAATCAGACTAATCGAACCAATCAGACCCATGACACCGGCTCTATGCCATATTGGCTCGGCAAACCCGGCGGCAGCTTTCCCATCTCCTGCAAACGGCGTGTCATGTCGTCATCCCAGGCGTACAGGGACCGGCCCCTTCGCGTGTACCCCCACCGGTCGTCATCGGTCAGGGGAATATCGAACGTGTCGCCGTACTTGAGGTAGATGTCGATAATCTTCTCATAGGCTTCCCGAAACCATTCAAGCGATGGCGCTCCCATCCCCGCCATGGGTGCATACGGGTGTGCGGTGAACGGCGACGGCATGACATAGACACCTTTCGACACCCTTTCTTCGACGCCTTCCAGCATCCCGGCCATCGGCTCAAGACCCAGCACAAACAGATTTGAAGAGCCTCGACCACGCCCGAAAACCTCGGCCGCTGCCTCCTGGCCTTCATCCCATAGGCGTTTGCTCTTGGCCGGACAGATCGCCTTGAACCAGTCCGGATCCAGTACTTCCGTATCGATCTCGATGGAACTGATGCCGAAGCCTTTCCACTTGTGGAATTCCCCGAGGTCGTTGGGCGGCGCATTGTCCACCGCGATCTGCAGTTCAGCGAGGATATCATCGTCGCCAAGGAACTCGCGGAACTGGGTCATAATCATTTCGACGGTATCGGTAAACCATTCGCCGCGCAGCTTCGGCGGCAAAAGACCCCCGACGATCTGAATACAACCGCGCCAACCGTTCTTAGCGGCGAGTGCAACCGCCTCGATCGCACGTTCTTGGGATGGACGTGCCCCAGTGGGGGGCGGCGACGGCATCCCACGAGCGGCCTCGACATAGAAGCCACAGTACCTGCAGGTCCTGCCCGTGTCGTAGGCAAAGCAGCCACCTCCGCCTAAGAGGAGATAGCACTCGGTCGGCATATTGCTTGGAAAAACATCACCCACACGGGTTGTCCCATCGCTCATCAACATGTCACACCACGTGGGCGGCTCCTCCATCTTTCCGGTTGCCACGACCTTGCCCATGTCGGAAATGGTCGCGTCATTACCGTCGATGACGATCTGCAGGGGGGCTTGCGGATTCGGAAGCATCGTTAACCTGCGCAACACGATATCGGTGCCGTCAAGAATAAGCCGCGGCCCCCAGGGCACTGCTGCTGTTGTCGGTGGTTTCTTTACTTCTACCCCGGCATCCGGGATCCGTATCTTAAGAAGCACGTCTTCTTCTGTAATGTTTCTCTTTTCGGTCATCTTGGTCTCCACTCCTACTATTGTCATACATAAATGGTCTGTTCCGCCAATCTCGATTGCCGCTCGGCTCCGTCCATTGCGGGTAGTCCGTAGCGCACAAAGATCTCGCTGATCTTCCCGAATGCCTCCTGGTACCATTCTGCCGTTGCCGGCTGCATCGCTGTCATCGGAGACGGGGGAAACGGTTTGTACATCAGCGGCGTAATTTTGACACCTTTCGATACCCGTTCTTCGACGCCCGCCAACATCCCGTCCATCGGTTCAATGCCCAATATAACGCTTGCCGCACAACCGCCATTGCGTCCAAACACCTCGACCGCCGCCTCTTGGGCTTCAAACCAGTGCTTCTGGTCACCCCTCCCGGGACAGATCGCTTTGAAATAGGCCGGATCCATGACCTGGCAGTCCATCTCAACGGCGTTGATGCTAAGCGCCTTCCACTTGTGGAATTGCCCGAAATCAGACGGCGGATACACGGACGGCGTAAACGCCACTTGAGATAGTAAGTCATCATCGAGACACGCTCGAAACCGGTTCATGATCCCTTCAAACAGATCCGTCGTAAACTGGTCCCGCTGCTCCGGCGGTGCTGCTCCCCCGATCAGAAGGACGTTGCGTAGCCCGTGCTCAATGGCAACCACCGTGGCCTCGATTGGCCGTTCCGCTCTCTGAAGGATCCCGCTCAGGGACAGGGACGGCCCACCTTCGGCATAGTACCCGTGGCCCGCACCGCAGAACTTGCAGCCCTTGCCCGAGTCGTAAGCAAAACAGCGGTTGAACGTGTCGATGAAGCGTGTGCCGTTTGTGCCGAAGACGGCATAATCGACCTTTGTCCCATCGCTCATCAGCGCATTACGCCAGGGCGCGGTCGGTTGCAGCGTTCCCGTATCAAGAACCTCGCCCATCTCGGAAATGGTCACATCATGGCCATCGATACTGACCGTCAGACGAGAGCGCGGATTCTCCCTGGTTTCGGCGACCATGTCGCAGTTGTCAAAAACAACGACCACATCCGTGAACTTATTCACCGTAAACCACTGTGGCTGCCCTTCCACCTCGTACCGCACCCCTTCGGCAAGGAGTCGTATTTTGAGGAATTCATCCTTCTTTGTCGCCTTTCGTTTTTCAGCCATCGCAGCTATCCTTTCTGTACTTCCATCCAATTGGCCTCTAGTCCCAGATCCCCTCGGGAATCGGCTTGTCCTCCACGATTTCAACGAGTAGTCCATCCGGCCCCAGGACATAGAAACTCTTGTGGCCGAATGCAGCACTTGTTTCGATGGGCCGAACCATCTGAACGCCGCTTCTTTCCATGCGATCATAAACAGGGTCAATGTTGCGGAAAGAGAAGGCCACATGATCGATAACACGTCCCTCGGTCGGATCCAGATCCGTGTCTTTCTCAACGAGCCAGTACTCAGGCTGCCACCATTCAGGCAAAGGTGCGCCGAAGAAAACCATGGCGACATTGTCAATCTGAATACCGGGGAAACCGTTTTCCCGCCTAACTTGAAGCCCGAGGTGGTCGACGAACCATTGGGCGGCCCCGCGGGCATCGGTGTTATAGAGGTGAAAATGGTTGAACCGATGATTTTTCCCACCGGTGTATATTTCGAGGATCTCGTCGTCGGGTCCGTAGAAATACATGTAATGGTCTGAACCAATGGGGGTCGCCGGAGTTTGAAAACGAACCCCTTTGTCCTTCAGCCATTTGCATTCACTGGGACCATCAACACCTGCCCATCCCATGTGATGCAGCGTGCTGGTAGGAGCGGCCGGGGGTGGCGTGTCTACTTTTGTGAAGAGGATAAAGGACCGCTCCGTGAAAAGCGCATCCGCCACACCCCGGTATTTGACTTCAGTGGCCCCGAGAAGGTCTCTGTAGAACCGGGTTGTTGCTGCAGGATTCGTCACGTTCAGGTGGAAATGGTGGAAGTGAGCGGAACCCGTTTTTGTGACATTGCTTGCCACTGTAAGCCCTCCTTTCTCTCTTTGAAGCCCCACACCAGATTCTATACCGCGTATTGATTCGGCAGGCTCTGCATGATCCTAGAAAATCAGCAGATTAAACACTGCCATCTGAGTTTCGCTACGATGGCTCATGTTTCAGCTTCCTATTAGTTATGGTTAATCTCAGCCTAGCACGCAAAACGATTGAAAGATACTGCCGCACTGGTTTATACGGCCTTTCGTTTCCATCGTCCCATTCGGAAGTATACCGGCAGGGCAAATCCCCCGAGAAGCCCACTGGCAACCAACCCCCATCGCACACCGTAGACACCAAATTCCTCTATCTGCGATAGAAAGTACGCCAGGGGCATCTGAAGAACCCAGACCATCACCAGGCCAAGAACCATCATTGCCGTGGTGTCCCCGGCACCCTCGAGTGACAGCTGCAATATAAGCGTGAAGCCGATGATAAAAAAACCGACAGATGCTATTCGCAAGAAATCGCTTCCCATCTCTATCAGTTCGGGTTCGTTGGTAAAGAGGTGCATGATCTCGTCTGCCCAGATCAGTATCGCCACGGAACAGATGACCGCAAAGACCTCCATGATACCGGCTGCCAGCCAGCCGACCTTCTCTGCCCGGTCCGCTTGCCCTGCTCCCAGATTCTGGCCGACGAGTACACCTGCAGCTTGGCCCAATGCAACGCCCGGCAGGATCAGAACCATAAGCACCCTCTGATTGATGGCATGAGCCGCCACGGGTATGGTGCCAAAGGGGGCAATAAACGTCATCAGGAGAAATTCGGTGACGCCCCATTGTACCTGGCTGACAGATGCGGGAAGGCCGATTCTCACAATGCGCCAGATGGTAGGGGGATCAAGACGAAATCCCCTCAAGGTTGGGCGAAGGCGGCTGCGCCCGCTGAAGAGGAGCCACAGCCCGGCCGTCACACTTAAGGCCCCGGTGATGACGTTGGTCAGGGCAGCACCATTTACCTCCAGGCGGGGGAATATCCACCAGCCGAAAACGAGAAAGGGACTGAGCACAAGGTGGAACAGCCGGCTCAGGATGGATAATTTCATCGGTGTTATGGTGTCTCCCGAGGACTGCATGATGCTGCCGGAGATCATCCCGAAGGCCGTGAAGATCATTCCGGCAAATACGATTTGAATGTAGGCCGTTGCCTTGGCGACAACATCGGCCTCCATACCCGTCATTGAAAGTATGGGCCTGGGAAGAAAGACACTGGCCAGGGCAGCCAGCACAGCGAAAACGGCGCTTATGACGAAAGCCTGCTGAGCAACGTTGTTGGCATTCTGAAAATCTGATGCCCCGACATGACGGGCGATAACCGCCCGAAGCCCGGTGGTAAGCCCCCCCATGAGTCCCATCAGGAGCTGGACCACGATGCCTGCAACACCCGCCGCGGCAACCGAAGTGGCCCCCAACCTGCCCATCCATACCATTTCAATGACAGGGCCCAGCGTAATGATACTCATACTTACGATCATGGGCCAGGACAACCTCATCAGGTTGTGAACGATACTTCCCTGGGTCCAATCCCTGTCAAAGACTCTCTTCTGATCGGACAGACCGTCTATCTCATTCATGTTGTCGACGGCCTTCCTTCGCAGTTCTTTGTCTGGTTTCTGTCCTGCCTGTCATGGATTCCCGTGTTTATCACATCATATCCTGTGATATTACGTACTTAGCTTGGCCCCTCAATGATCGTCTTCCCGGAGACATGGGATGGAGCCCTCGGACGGATGGCTTCCAGCAAAAGCCTACCGGTCTTTCGTATAGTACTCGTGTACGAACTCCTGTCCCAGGAGGAGTATTCCGGTTTCGGGATCGCGTTCACCGGTATCGAAGGGATCATTCGTTTCCTCTATCCATTGCCGTAACCGCTGCTCCATCTGCTCTTGTATTTCTGCGTACTCCGGGTCGCCGGCAAGGTTCCGCATCTCATGGGGATCGTTGTCCCGGTCAAAGAGTCGGATTTTGCCGCTGCCGAACCACCGGGCATAGACCCATCGCGGTGTGCGCACGCCGCGCCAGAAGCCAACCCAATCCCCCCGATGGGGCCAACCGGGACCGAGGATCTGCAGGTATACTGAATCCGGCTCCGGGCCGTCTTTTCCAAGTGCTGCATGGGAAAGATCGGTCCCCTGGATGCCCCCGGGCAGATCCACTCCCGCGAGGCCGAGCAGCGTGGGCATGACATCGACGCTACTGAACATGGTCTGTGTTCGCTGACCGGGCAGCACGTCCGCAGGATACCGCAGAAGGAAAGGAATGTGGATGGACTCTTCGTATGGGGTCGCCTTAGATGCGCGTTTGGAGTGGTGCAGCCAGCTGTCGAACGGTTTCCCATAGCCGTGACTGCTGAGGTGATCGCCATGATCGGACGAATAGCAGACGATCGTATTCTCTTCCAGACCGTTCTCTTTCAGAAACGCCGTGATCCGGCCCATCTCATGATCCAGACCGGTCACGTTGCCATAGTAATGGGCTAGCTCTTCCCTCGCAAATGCTTCCATCTGCTTGGGGACATTTGGCGGTAGATCCACGGTTTCAGGATCATATACGTTGAACCGATCGGGATAGTCGCCGTAACCGGAGCTCCAGTGGGGCGGGCTCCATGACATAAGAAGGCAGAAGGGGCGTTCAGCCGATTCTTGCAGGTGGTTCTCGATGAACTGAAACGCCGTATCCGTCTGCCCGGTCGGACCCCAGGTCTCTATAGGGAACGGTCCTGTTTCGTTTTCGAAGTAGTCCATCCCATAGTGCTTGTGGTTGCAGTTGTTTGCGGCCATGTAGTCAAAGCCATGCCGCTTCTCGGCCGGATACGGCCCCCATCCCAGATGCCATTTCCCCACAAACGCTGTGCTGTAACCGGCACTTCCCAGAACGGAGGGAAGGGTGTCCTGACCCGGGAAGAGCCGATACTCATTGTCGATGCAGCCGTTGGCATGGGAATATCTGCCGGTCATGATCTGGCCCCGGTAGGGCGCACAAATCGGACAAGATGAGAAGGCATTGTCGAAAACGATCCCATCAGCGCCAAGTGCATCAAGGTGGGGTGTATTGACGACATCGTTGCCGCAGCAGCCTAGAGAACTGTATCGCTGCTGATCACTGAATACAAAGACGATATTGGGATGGCTCATGATCGTATCCTTTGGGTGTCTCTACTGTTTTCCTAAGTTCGTTACCTCTCACGACCTCAGGAGAACCGAAGAGAATCAAGACATTGCTTCTGGCTGATCGCAATATGGCTAAGGTGCGATGGTATGTCAAGCATTAGGTCAACGCGTTAGGTCAACGCGCAGATATACCGGGTATCTTGACTGCGTTGATAGTGAATTGCTAATTCCTGCCGGCTCGAATGGTGAGGTGCCAAACGGACACCTACTTGCATTATGTTGCGAGTATCAGTGCCTTCAAGGATTGTAGATGTATCTTTCAGATTTCGAAATATTCATTCGGTACACAAGATGTGGGGGTACGGACATATCAGAAAGAGCCCCGGTTATGATGGCCAGAGAGTGTGTCCCATAGGAGGAAGTCCGGTTTCCAATCACTCAGGTCTTAATGATCTAAACACCTACAAGCCTATCTACCTGGGGCGCAGCCCCTCACGGCTTCTTGAACTTCGCGGCGTCGATTTGACCGTTGACGTCAGTGGTACCGTATTCGGTTATCGTCGTTATGTTCTCGGCAACGGCCTTCTGTGTCGACTTGCCGGCAAATTGGACACCGTCGACCGCTTTGTGGTTTTCAAAGGTCATTTCGACATTGCCGGGGATCGACATTCCATCAAGCAGGTTTGTCTTCCGGTTGATGTAGAACACCATTGACGATCCCGCGGCCTCGGCCCTGACGACGGTACATTCCTTTCCGCTGAATTCCCCCTCGCCTGCTTCCTTGAGCGCCTCGGCTCCCTGTTTGGCGTATACCACTGCCAGCGGACTCGGCCCGACGTTGTACTTTACTTGCGCTAGTTCGTCAGCCGGCATATCCCTCACACCGGCCTGTGTGTCGCTCACCCAGCCCGAGTTGCCGCTCCAGCCCGCCTTGCGGCTGTAGCCGGCTATCGCCAGGGATCTATAGCGCCCTGGTCATTGGATGGATCGAAGATCTGTTCCACGGTGCCACTGAATGCGCCAAAGCTCCTTTTCCCGTTCAAGGTCCCCGTTCGTTTGATGGTCTTGATCTCTGCGATCGCGTGGTTGCCGCCGACCGCCTTCAGAAACCAGCCTCATCTTGAGAAGCGTGTCCCCTTTGGTAATGCTTCTTTTTTCAGACATGGTGCCTCCTATGCGCTTTCCTCAGTCATTATTAGGAAAGCGTGGTAGTGCTGATTCTGTTGTGCCTCAGGTCCCCGCAGACACCATGATATCTTTCAGATATCACAGAATACGCAAATGTCAGATACATTGAGATTATCGCAGGTACGGAAAAACCACGGATATCATCGTTCTCCGGGACAAAAAAGAGCCCAAATTTCGCGTCACTTGCCGCCTACAATATATAGGGTGCCTTAGAATCAGCCAAAAAGCAGTCTCTCGGGTGCGGATTCCCAGTCTAAATGGGATCTTCAGGACCGCCGATATCCGGTTCTGACTGCCTGTGAATCAGATGCTATTTCGTACTTCAGATTATGCAGATCAGCCAGGAACAATCCTTACCGGGACCCATTGGGGGCATCGAATATTTTGGATGTTCTGTACCGGTGGAGACGAGGATACAAGGAGTTAAGTGACCGCTGTTACATGATTATGCAGGCATGATTGGGCGTCTTCTAACACCCATTATATCTGAAGGCGTGTCTGACGATATCCTTCTACTACCAACGGCAAACGAAGCCTCTTCCCCTCACGATCTTCAGCCTACTTGCCGGTGAACTTGGGAGCTCTTTTTTCAATGAAGGAGGTCGTGCCCTCCCGGTTGTCCTCTATCATATTTCTGTAAGCATTTCTTTCCGGTGCAGGCCCCATCTCCGCCAGTTCATCGTCAATTGCCTGGCCCAAGGTCATGTATAATTCCCGGTATATCTCTACCTTGGCCATACCGATGATCTTGGTGGGCCCTTCCGCCAGTGTCCGGGCCAGCTTCTTTACCTCGGCCTCGAACGCCTCTGCGGGGACGGTCTGGTTGACCAGCCCGATTCTCTCCGCTTCTGCTGCATCTATCATCTTACCGGTGAAAAGGAGATCGATTGCATTGGACAGACCCACCAGCGCGGGAAGCAGATGGGTGGAACCGGTGGCGATGGGGATGCCCCGGCGGGTTCGCAAGTCACCCAGTTTGGCTTCCGACGATGCAATCCGCATATCACAGGCCAGCATAATGTCCGACCCGGCGCCGTGGGAGTTGCCGTTGACGGCGGCGATGACGGGTTTCCGCAGATTGCGCAGCGACTCCAGAACCCTTTTCTGCTCCTGGAAACTGTCCTCCCGGCCGTCCATGACAGAGACGTGGGTGCCCTTGTCCTTGAGGTTGTCACCGGCGCAAAACGCCCGGCCGGCGCCGGTAATCACCAGCACGCGCACCTCGTCATCCACGGCGACCTTGTCAATGGCGTCCTGCATCTCGATAAGCAGCGGCCACGTCAGGGCGTTGAGGGTCTTGGGCCGGTTCAGGGTTATGGTGGCGACGCCGTCCTCTTTGGTGAAGATAATATCCTCGTAGGCCATTATTATTTGTCTCCTGTTCTTTCGTATTTTCTCCAATTGCGAACGGAGTTGCAGTCTCCGTCAGGGGTGTAGAGGGATAAGAATTCGCTTTTTGCTGTTCAGAAATATGGCAAAAACCCGATAGTCCTTCAAAGCATGTATTGACTACATCTCATATCAGGACGCACATCACAGAGAAAATCCAGCGCAGATGCAGAGGGCATCGTCGAGAAATCAGGTCGCGGGCCTGTTGCCCCGGCCAGTCTTCGTTCGCAACAAAGCGGAGAAGGAAGACTGGCGCGACGCAACCGGCAGGCGCGGGCGGGCAGCCAATTTCTAATCTATGGGCAGCAGGTTCGATCCCTGCCGGGAGCACCAACAGAATCAACGGGTCAAATTGTCGCAAGCGCTAGGCGACTTCAAAAAGCCCCGCTGCCCCCTGTCCGCCACCGACACACATGGTGACCACCACATATTTCACACCTTGGCGCTTGCCTTCCATTAAAGCGTGCATCGTCATACGGGTACCGCTCATACCGTAGGGATGACCGATGGAAATGGCTCCCCCGTTAACGTTCAGTCTTTCATCGGGGATACCCAGTTGATCTCGACAGTAGACCACCTGTACCGCAAAGGCTTCATTCAGCTCCCACAAGCCGATATCATCCACTTTTAGCCCGTTGCGCTCCAGTAATTTCGGGATGGCAAATACCGGCCCGATGCCCATTTCATCCGGTTCACAACCGGCTACCGCCATACCGCGATAGATTCCCAGCGGCTCAAGATTGCGCTGTTCGGCCAGCTTGCTGTCCATAATGACCACGGCTGCCGCCCCATCGGACAATTGAGAGGCATTGCCTGCGGTCGTCGAGCCGCCTTCGCGAACGGGCTTAAGACCGGCCAACGCCTCAAGAGTGGTTCCCGGTCGGTTGCCTTCGTCTTTTGCCAGGGTAACTTCCTCTTCGGTGACCTCACCGGTCTCTCTATTGGTCACCAACTTGGTCGCGGTGACCGGAACAATTTCATCGTCGAACTTGCCCGCCTCCTGGGCCGCCGCCGTGCGGGCCTGGGACTGGCAGGAATATTCATCCTGGGCTTCCCGGGAAATATTATAGCGCTTGGCCACAATATCGGCCGTTTCGATCATCGACACATTAAGATTGGGGGCGGCTGCCTGAACTAGCGGATCCCCCATCCTGTACATGTTCATATGTTCGTTCTGAACCAGCGTGATCGATTCGCATCCCCCGGCGACAACGACGGGCATCTTATCCATGACGACCTCCTTGGCGGCGGTTGCAACGGACATCAAGCCTGAAGAACATTGCCGGTCTATTGTCATACCCGCAACCTCAACCGATAGGCCGGAGGCAAATGCAACCTGCCGGCCCAGGTTGAATCCCTGGGTGCCCTGCTGATTGGCTGCGCCCCAGACGCAATCCTGCACTTCGGCAGGATCAATACCGGCCCGCTCAACCGCAACCTTCACGGCATGGGACGATAGGGACGGTGCTGTCAAGTTATTAAAGGCGCCTCTGACGGCCTTACCGATGGGTGTACGTGCACCTGAAACAATTACTGCATCACTCATGACTCATTCTCCCTTTTTACTGTAAATGACGAGTTCCCCAAACAGATTGCCTGGGTCTGATTACCGAAACATACGGCCTTTCATTTCATACCTACCGGGGGCTTTGCGCCCTGGGACAACGCCACTTTCCGGACGGTCATTTCTATCGATGGCGAACCATGATTGGAGCGGGCCGCTGCCGGATATAAATGCATTACAGAATTGCGGGTTCCATGTCAAATCAGATTTGGCATTTATCGATGCCCATTCCGATCATCCCCATCCCAACCGTTCCCCTCACTATCTTAATACATTTGACAATCCCGCAGGAGTATTCAATATATGCTTTACTTATATTGGTTTCTTCATTCTGTTTACGCTCATTTGGGGTAATGGGTATCAGGGCTTGATCCGGGAAGAGAACGTCAGCTGTTTGCCGGATCGGTTTCGCCGGTTACCCACTGAGTCGATTGGAAAACTGGACATAGGAGGATGGCAAATCATGAAGATCACGGATCTCAAGACCTACCTGGTAGCGAATCCAACTCCGGCCTATGGAGGCGGGAGCTGGGTATTCCTGAAACTGACTACAGATGGAGGTACCGAAGGCATCGGTGAAGCCTGGGCGGTACCGTTTCAACCGACCACGGTTGCACGACTGATTGAGGACATCGGCGAGCGGCATGTCCTGGGCGCTGACCCGTTTCAGATCGAGAAGCTGTGGCGAACCATCTATTCAAGCGGCTTTGCCCAACATCCTGACTTGACGGTAATGGGGGTGCTCAGTGCCATCGAGATGGCCTGCTGGGACATTATCGGCAAGGAACTCAACCAGCCGGTCTACAACCTGCTTGGCGGGCAGTATCACGAAAGGCTGCGGTCCTATACATATCTTTATGCCAAAGACC
>JAZFSW010000561.1:0-6189 GCA_036446375.1 Desulfobacterales bacterium
GGCAAAGCACCAAGACACGAAGATTGCTGTATGATTCTGATGGACTCTCTTCTCTGTGCCTTTATGCCTTAGTGGCCAATAACTCATGCCTGTCACAAGCTGAAAGACAAAAGCCCGCTTTTTCCCAAAGCAGGCGAAGACTGCTATATGGCGATAGGCACCTTCGGGGCTATCCGCCACCGTTTCCGATCAGATAGAGACCATAGGTGGCACGCAGGTTGGGTAACATGTGAATGATTCTGCCCCTTCGATCCTGACTCTGGGTATTGATGGCGACCTGCTGAATAATTGTCAGACCGACCCCATTGATGAATTGCCTGAAATCCTTTATGGAAATGACCCGGATATTGGGTGTGTTATACCAGCTGAAGGGCAATTGTCTTGTTCTGGGAACCCGGCCGAAAACCATATGCTGCAGTCGGCACCGCCAGTGGCTGAAATTCGGGAAACTGACGACCCCCTTCTTTCCCACTCGGAGCATCGACTGAATCAGTTTCGATGGTTCATACACCTGCTGGAGCGTCTGGCTCAAAATGACATAGTCAAACATATCATCCGGATAGTCATCGATTTCCTCGCTGATATCGCCCTGGAGCACAGACAGGCCTTTCTCGATGCACTGGATGGCTTTCGACTCAACAAGTTCAATCCCTGTGCCCACGACCTGTCTGTTCTCGATAAGAAAACTCAACAGCTCACCTTCACCGCAGCCAAGATCAAGTACGCTGGAGCCCGGCTCAATCCATGAAGCGATGACCTGCAGGTCATACCGGAGGTTATTGTTTTCGGGTTTCGCTGTAGACACGATCTAAGAATCCTTTTACCATGGTGCTCAACGGTTCATTGGGCAGAAGAAAGGCATCATGTCCCCATTCGGCTTCAATCTCGCAGAAGCTTACATCCAGGCCATTCTTCTTTAGTGCTTTGACCAGGGACTTGGACTGATCTGTTGGATAGAGCCAGTCCGATGTAAATGACACAACCAGAAAGGCTGCTTTTGCCATTGAAAAAGCCTTAACTGCTGACCCGGAACCATAGAGATTCTCAAGGTCATAGTAGTCGGCTGCTTTGGTAATATAGAGGTAAGCATTGGCATCGAACCGATCGACGAATTTCGTGCCCTGGTATCGAAGGTAGCTTTCCACCTGGAAATCGGCATCGAAATTGAAAGAAAGGTCGCTTCTCTCCTGCAATCCACGGCCGAATTTTAAGCGCATGGACTCATCGGAAAGGTAGGTGATATGACCGATCATCCGGGCAACAGCCAGTCCAAGGTCCGGTCTCTCCCCGGTGTAGTAGTTACCGTTGTTCCATTTGGGGTCGGCCATGATCGATTGCCGGGCTACTTCGTTAAATGCAATGGCAAGGGCCGAATGCCGGGTGGTTGTTGCCAGAGGGATAGCAGAAACCACGCGGTCCGGGTACCGGACACACCATTCCAGAACCTGCATGCCGCCGATAGAACCACCGGTAACGGCAAGGAGCTTTTCGATGCCAAGGTGATCGAGAAGTTCTTTTTGTGTACGGACCATGTCGCCGATGGTGACCACCGGAAAATCCATCCCATAGGGCTTGTCCGATTCAGGGTTGATGCTGGAAGGTCCCGTCGATCCCAGGCAACTGCCGATGATGTTTGAGCAAATCACAAAATACGTGTCCGTATCGATTCCCTTTCCCGGACCCACCATGATGTCCCACCAGCCGGGCTTGGGGTCATTTTCGCTGTAATACCCCGCCGCATGCGAGTCTCCGGAAAGGGCATGAAGAACCAGTATCGCATTGTCCTTATCCGGACTCAGTGAACCGTAGGTCTCGTAGGCAAGGGTGATCGGCCCCAATCTGGCACCGCTCTCCAGCGTCATCTCATCCGGGGAGAGAGCAAAGGTGTAGAATTTTTTTTCCACCAGCCCGACAGAGATCCTGTCTTTATCGTGTTCGATGTAGTCGCTCATTGTTTCTTGAGTGTCTCGTATGAAACTACACTAAGGGATCGGTGTTCGTTGATCGGTTGCGCAGCTCGTTTCGTTGAACGTTTATCGGTAGCGTCACGCCATGGCGCGATTGATCGGTTTTCGGTTGGGTTTGTACCCCAACCCATTTACCGCAACCCAAACGAGCCGCGCAACCCCAACCGATTGACATAATTTCGTCCCCAATCAGACTGGTCCTCTCGCTTTCAGCGGGACCTCTTGTTTGGCCAGAGGCGGCGCTCGTATTAAACGACAGGAAAGGTGTCAGGTGTCAGGCCAGCCTTCGGCTAGTCTAAGCGCTTCAGATTCCTATCCTGACACCTGAACACTGAACACTTCTTCCTTCACGGCGTCACTTACAAATGCGCTGATGTCAAGTCCCAAATACGTCCCTGTAGACAACGCATTCGCGGCAGATCAGCATCTTTGCTTTCCAGTCCTTCTTTGCGCTGCCGTCGCACATCGTTCCATTGATGAACCAGCAGAGATCACCGGCGCGAAATTCCCAGGCCGGGCATTGTTCCTTCTGCTCCCGTGAGCACTTGCGTATTGTCCAGCACGATCTTTTCCCCCGATTGGTTCTGTTCTTCATCGCTGTCAAGAAAAGGATCTGTCGTTCTGCGTGGGGCGGGATGGTGCGCCATCCCTGTTCATAGCTATGGATTGCCTTTAAAGAAATTCCAAGTAGTTGTGACATCACTTTTTGGGTCTTACTGAGCTTTTTTCGTAATGATGCAAATTCTGTGCTTTCCACCGATCCACCCTCCCGCTTGTCTGGCATGTATATATATATTGATAAACGCGTAAGATGTAACTCCTGCCTCGAAATGCCAGGAATCTTGCGCAGATGACCTTCTTACGCGATGGTGCTATTCCGCCCTGACAAAGATAGCTACCCTGCACCATGGTGCCGATTTTGTCAATAAAAAAGCGGCGTTATCATGCTGCCTGGGGTATGTGGGTCACTACCGCCCGTCAAGTCTTATTGTCTCGGTAAATATCCGGATTGTCAATGTTTTTTGTCCAGGATCCATTGCGCGTTGCTCTTCCGGGGTGAATGGGAGGAATCCCATTGGATAACAGATTCTCCGGAAACGCCGCCAACGGACCCACCGGTATTTTTCGGGCAGGCCGATATGTTGCTAATGGGTAATATTGCCCATAGCGAAATGCGTACTTCTGCGGATTGTTTTTGCTATTTCCTATGCTAATGTGTAATTAAATGATTCTCACACTAGAATCATTTTAGATTGGCCCTACCATTGAAATGAATCGCTGACATAGCGAGATCTACTATAGATATGTTTGATCCACAATGGACAGGACAGGGGAATTTCGGTCGACCCGGCTGTCCAGGGGGTGGACGGCATATCAAATGCACGACACGTTTCTTATTGATGCATCTACTGACCCTGGTACCACACAGAGATCCTGTATAGAAATGACTGAGAAGCCTTTCCAATGAGGATCACCAACGGATAGATTCGAACCAAAGGAGGGAAAAGTATGAATAGCTTGAAGGGAATCTGCATAGCGCTCTTGGCTGCTTTGCTGCTTTGTGGTTTTGATACCGCCATTGCCGGCACCATTAAGGGCAAGGTCTCGGTTAAAGGCGCGCGAAATGCCAGAAACGTCGTTGTCTATATTGATTCGATGCCGGGCGAATTCAAACCACCCAAGGACCACGCGATTCTCGATCAGAGAAATATGGCCTTCATCCCTCATGTAACGCCCGTTGTGGCAGGAACCACCGTCGATTTTCTCAACAACGACAATGTGCTCCATAATGTTTTTACTGCGAACGAATGCGCGGACAAATTCAACCTCGGCACATGGGGAAAGGGAAAATCCCGATCCTACCAATTCAAGAATGCCGGTTGCAGGGCGGTCCTCCTATGCAAACCGCATCCGCAAATGGAAGGATGGGTGGTTGTACTTCAAAATCCCTACTTCTATAAAACAGGCAAGAAAGGTGATTTTGTCATCGAAAATGTTCCGACCGGGACATATACTCTAAATGTCTGGCACAAGAAAGCAGCAGGACCGTCTCAAGAAGTTACGGTGACCCAGGATGAGGTTACCGTTGAAATTATGATGAAACGAAAACGGTAATTCCTAATCGAAGCGATGGCTATGCGTAAATGGCATAAACATAAAGGTGTTAAGTGGTCTGCGGTGGGAACGCTCGGGGCTGCTATCCTGGTAGTTCTATTTGCTCAAACCGGGAGCAGCGGCAAGATCCAGCAGCCCATCGCATTCAATCACAAGAAACACGCTCAGAATCACATCAGCTGCGATGTCTGCCACCCCCTCTATAAGGATCATGAAAGGGCAGGTATCCCGGGGGTAAGGATCTGTATACGGTGCCATGAAGAGGTGATTAACCGAATGCCCGAAAAAGATAAGATCCAAGCGTATCGGGAGTCAGGCAAGGACATCCCCTGGTTACGGGTTAACCGGGTAAGGCCCGACATTTATGGTCTGGATACACTCTTGGGCGGAATCCCCAACAGGGCTCTGGCGTTTGTTTTTGGTGGCGAGGATCGCATCAATTTCTCTCACCGCCTGCACGTGAGCGTGGGTAATGTCGATTGCAGTCAATGTCATGGGGACATTGCCGGAATGGACAAGCCGATTACACAACCCTTTGTCGAGATGGATATGGATTTCTGTATGTCCTGCCATCAGGCTCAAGAAGAACTAGTGGCATCCGTGGATTGCGCGGCTTGCCATAGATGAGACTTTATGAAACGTCGTGATTTCTTGAAATATATGGGAACAGCGGGCGCCTTAACCGTTGGTTCAAACTGGGTGGTCGATCGACTATGGGCGAAGACGCAAAATGGTGAGATAGGCAATTATTTGACAGAGGCACCGGGAATCGAATCGTGGTCAAACTCCATCTGTCAGTTGTGTCCCGGCGGATGCGGTATCAAGGTCCGGCTAGTCGATGGCCTTCCGGTAAAGATAGCAGGAAACCCTATATACCCCACCAATCGCGGTGGGCTTTGCCCTGTGGGCCATTCAGGGCTGCAACTACTCTACAGCGCTGACAGAATCCAGGGTCCTATGCGGCGAACCGGCCCACCCGGGTCGAAACAATGGAAACCGATTGCCTGGGATGAAGCGCTTACGATGATTCATACCCAATTGGCCCAAATGAGGGCGGCAGGGCATGCGCATCATCTGGCTTTCCTGGATGGTGGCTCTCGGGGACTTCTATCGAAGGTCTTCAAGCAGTTCTTGACCACTTATGGAAGTCCGAATTACATTCGTACCGATGCATGGGGGAACAGAAAAGGTGCCTTTCGATTCATGGAAGGCCATAACCATAGTCCCAGCTTTGATTTAGAGAACACGCGGATTATTTTGAGCTTTGGTGCCGATCTGTTTGAAGCTGAAGGCTCTCTGGTTTGGTTTTCGCGTCACATGAGTTCTTTGCGTCAGACCCTGGACCGTCGCCGAGGACGGTTGATCCAGATCGACACGCGTTTGTCCACTACTGCGGCCAAATCCGACAAATGGATTCCCATACTCCCGGGAGCGGAAGGGGCTTTAGCTCTTGGCATTGCCTATATGATAATCCAGGAGGGGATATACGATAAAGCGTTCATTGAAGAGCACACGCTTGGATTTGAAGACTGGATCGATCCGGCTGGCAATAAGCATATGGGATTCAAAACGCTGGTTCTCACGCAGTACTATCCTGAAGCGGTCTTGAGCATTACCGGGATCCCGGTGGAGGATATTATTCTGTTGGCCCGGCGGTTCTCAGAAAATCAGCCGGGTGTGGCGATTTGCGGCAAAGCCGTGGCGCACCACCCCAATGGTTTTTACTCACAAATGGCTATTCATGCCCTAAATGCCCTGATGGGTAATCTGGGACGCCCCGGTGGCGTTACTTTCCGACAGGACCTCCCCTTCGAAGCATGGCCGAAACCCGAATTGGATAAGAGTGCTCGGAATGGCCTCAGTAAGCCGAGGATCGATCAAAGTCAGGGGGAAGCCTTCCCGTTGGCCGAAAGCCACCCGTCCAATCTTGCCGGTCAGATCCTTGCAGATGACCCTTACCCCATCGAAATTCTGATGCTTCACAAATCAAATCCGGTTTTTGAATTGGCTGAATCAGAACAGGTGAAGGAGGCGCTGGGGAAGATCCCCCTTGTGGTGAGTTTCAGTTCCTTCTTGGATGAAAGCTGTGAATTCGCAGATCTCATTC
>JAZFSW010000562.1:0-2376 GCA_036446375.1 Desulfobacterales bacterium
TTCATCATTCTGCGGTTCCTTGTTTTGCGGTTCGATATTCGCTGTTAAGTTACATATGAGGTGTCAGGACAGCGCTCTGCCTGACACCTGAAGTTCTAGTATAGTCCCATGCGATGCGCTATCGGCTCTCAAGCCGCTCAGGTTTGGGATAATCTTCGAAAACCTTCTCAGAAGCAAGCATCGCCTCATCTGTCAGCGTATAATCTTCCAGCTCACCGGCGAAATACTTATCGTAGGACCCAAGATCAATCAGACCATGTCCACTCCAGTTCACCAGGATAACCTTTTCTTTACCCTCTTCTTTCGCTTGTTTGGCCTGTTCGATCACACAGGCCAGGGCATGGTTTGTCTCAGGGGCAGGTATGATCCCTTCGGTTCGGGCAAATGTCACTCCGGCTTTGAACGCATCCAGCTGGGTCGCCACCTTCGGCGTGATGATCCCTTCGTTGGCAAGCTGGCTTACCGTAGGGGCCATACCATGGTAGCGCAACCCACCGGCATGAAAGGGCGGCGGGACAAACGCATGTCCAAGACTGTACATGGGCAGTAGCGGTGTATAGCGGGCCGTATCCCCATGATCATAGACAAAAGGGGCTTTGGTCAGGGTCGGACATGCTGCAGGCTCTACCGGATAGATCTCTATCGCCTTGCCGTTGATCTTATCCAGCACAAAGGGAAACGAAAGGCCGGCAAAGTTACTCCCACCACCGGCACACCCGATGATAATATCGGGATACATGTTAATCTTTTCAAACTGCTTCTTGGTTTCCAGCCCCACAACGGTCTGATGAAGCATCACATGATTCAGTACACTGCCCAGTGAATATCGGGTTTTTCCGGTCTCATCGGTGACCGCTGCCTCAATCGCTTCACTGATGGCAATACCCAGGCTACCCGGCGTATCCGGGTCTTTCGCCAGCGCATCCTGACCTGCCTTGGTGGTTGAACTGGGACTGGGGATGCACCTACCGCCCCATGTCTCCATCATTGATTTGCGGTAGGGCTTCTGGTCGAAACTGATCCGGACCATATAAACCTGGAGGTCGATGCCAAATTGGGCACAGGCAAAAGCCAGCGCACTGCCCCACTGTCCGGCACCGGTTTCGGTCGTGATCTTCTCGATACCAAAAGCCTTGTTGTAATAGGCCTGGGGAACGGCGGTATTGGGTTTATGACTTCCCGGAGGGCTCACGCCTTCATTCTTGAAAAAGATCTTGGCAGGTGTATCGAGAGCCTTTTCCAGAGCCAGCGCTCTTACCAGGGGCGTGGGACGCCAGATTTTGTAAACGCCAAGAACCTCATCCGGAATATCGATCCAGCGCTCGGTACTTACCTCCTGCTCGATCAGATTCATGGGGAATACCGGCGCCAGGGAATCGGGCCCCACGGGTTGCCCGTCCGGGCCAAGCGGTGGATTCATCTTGATATCGGCC
Organism: Desulfobacterales bacterium; assembly: GCA_036446375.1. Taxonomy (GTDB): domain Bacteria; phylum Desulfobacterota; class Desulfobacteria; order Desulfobacterales; family JAZFSW01; genus JAZFSW01. The sequence continues at coordinate 1,434 of JAZFSW010000562.1, forward strand.
AGTATATTATACCACTGGCGCGGTATCTCGTCTTCTGTTAGCAATACCTTCTTCACATCCATAGCCATACACCTTCCCCGTTCAGTTGTTGTATAGATCCAGCCCAGTGTCTCCACCGCTAATCAAAGGCCTTACCCGGCTTTATCCCGAAGCCCTTCAGGATTTTCGCCAATGGACAAAACCCGGTAAAGGAAGATTGCAGCAAATTCGCACCGACAAAAGCGGTAAACCAAAGCCAGTGGAGGCTGTGAATCTGAGACAACAGCAAGCTGATCAGGATAAAACTCCCGGCAAATCTGAAAACCAAACGATCAAGTTCCATAATATCCTCCTTTCATGGTATGTGTGATGGAGAGTGAAAAGCACAGGGCTAAAGCCCTTTGCCGCGGCCAGTGACCGCCTATAAGTCGTAAGGGGTCAAGCTTTCATAACCCTCTTCTGTCACAAGAACGGTCTGCTCAAATTGTGCAGACAGGGATCCATCGTCGGTAACCGCGGTCCAATTGTCCCCCAGTATGTGAAGATGCCGTTTTCCCAGATTGACCATCGGTTCAATGGAAAACACCATACCGGGAAGAAGCGAAACCCCTTCTCCCTGTCTACCGTAATGAAGAATCTGGGGGGCTTCATGGAATTCGAACCCCACGCCGTGCCCGACAAATTCCCGGACAATCGAGCAACCATGGCCTTCGGCGTAGTGCTGTATCGCCCACCCGATATCACCCAGGGTCTTGCCGGGTTTCACCATCGCCATTCCCAACTTCAGACTCTCCCTGGCAACAGCTACAATCTTACGCGCATCCGGAGAAGGTGTCCCCACGAAAAAGGTTTTGCTTACATCTGCAAAATACCCGTTCAAAATAGTTGTTACATCCACATTAACAATGTCTCCGTCCTCAAGGATCCGTTTCCCGGGTATGCCATGGCAGATAACCTCGTTAAC
>JAZFSW010000563.1:0-2247 GCA_036446375.1 Desulfobacterales bacterium
TGTGTCCTCTGTGAGTCCCGCTGAAAGCGGGATGAGAGATAGATCGGTTGTCTTTGCGTCTTGGCGCCTTTGCGAGAGATTTATTGCCCGCTCCATTTACAGACGCATCAGGGTATGATAGCTCAATAGTACTTTCCGGCAACACAGCGCCATGGTCGCCAGATTTCGGAAACGCGAGAATACCGAATTTCGGGAACAAAGACAACCCTGATGTTGCATTGGAATTCACCTTGACCTCCAGGAAAGACGCGAAGACAATGGGTTTGCAACAGAATCGACGCATGATCTGGAATTCATAAGGGGTGAATTCCTGTGGAACATCACAACTGTACCGTATCGTATTGAAATGCGAAGCATTTCACACAATTCCTAGGCGATTTTATGCAACGTTGAGGACAACGCAATCCTTTTCACAGATACCAGAACGAACCGGCCGCGATGCCGGTGGAAGGTGTAGCGCATGAAGAACGTACTTAGAGAGAAACTCAATGAAGGCAATCCGTGCATAGGCACTTTTGTAAGCCTCGGGCACCCGGATGTGACCGAGATCCTTTCCCGGATGGGATTTGACTGGCTGGTCATTGATGGGGAGCATTCGCCCATGGGCTTTGAAACCATGACAGGTTTGCTGCAGGCGATGAACGGAACCGAGTGTACACCCATCGTTCGCCCCCAATGGAACGATATGGTGGCCATTAAGCGGGTCCTGGATATCGGTGCCCACGGCGTGTTGATTCCCTGGGTCAATTCAAGGGAAGATGCCGAATACACCGTTCGGGCATGCAAGTATCCCCCCATGGGTCAACGGGGCTTCGGACCCCGCAGGGCCGGTCTCTTTGATCCGTCCTATGCCCAGACCGCAAATGATGAGCTGCTGGTCATCGCTCAAATCGAGACCCGGGAAGCGGTGGGCAATATCGATGACATCCTGTCCGTGGACGGCATCGATGCCTGCTATATCGGCGTTATGGATCTATCCCTGAGTTACGGCCTTAAGGGACCCAATTTCGAGGATCCCGACTATCTGGCAGCCTTTGACACGGTACTGGCTGCATCGGAAAAATGGAAAAAACCTGTTGGATTATACGCCTTTGCGAGCAATGTCCAATGGGCGATCGAGAAGGGCTTTACATTGATTACCGTCGATAGCGCCGACACATTTCTTATGAGAGGGGCCGCACAGGCCCTGAGAACGGCAAGGGAAAAGAAAGACTAAGATGAAAACAGCCAGTGCCGGCGAGTGGGTGCCGGCAAAGGAGGATCACCGTGGCAGATACTGTACTCTATGACAAGAACGAGCATGTCGTTACCATCACCTACCACCGACCGGAGCGGATGAATGCCATCAACGGGCAGATGCGTGACGAGTTGAATGCGGCCTGGCTGCGGTTTCGTGACGATAAGGATGCGTGGGTTGCCATCCTGACCGGAGCCGGACGGGCCTTTTGTTCCGGCGCAGACATCCGGGACGGCGGGGCTGCGGGAACCTTTGCCGGCACCTTCTGGGAAAAGCCGACCATCAATTCGTTTGAGAGCGGGCTGGAACTCTTCAAACCGACCATTGCGGCGATCAACGGTCCATGCCTCGGTTATGCGGTGACAGCGCTTTCCTTTTGTGATTTTGTCATCGCTTCGGAAAAGGCAACGTTCGGATTTCCGGAGGTGCGCATTGGTGTGCCAACCATCGTCGGGGCGATTCGCATGCCCCAGCGGCTTGCCTGGGCCGATGCCATGGAGCTATTGCTCATCGGTGAAGCGGTGGACGCCAAGCGTGCCAAGGAGATGGGGCTGGTCTGGAAGCTGGTTCCCCACGACGACCTGATGGCTGAAGCACGGCTTCTGGCCGATCGCCTGTGCCAGTCGGCCCCGTTGGCGGTTCGGGCGACAAAAGAGGTGGCGGTAAGAACCCGCACCTTGCCGTGGATCGAGTCGGTTCGATTCGGCGAAACGATGCGGATTGTGGCCAGCAGCAGCAGCCCAGCAGATGCTGCCGAAGCGCGAGAAGCGCGCCTTGAAAAACGGGCACCGAAATGGCAGGGGAAGTGATATCGAAAACACGAACCACGCAGGCACCATCAATGAGAAAGGGATGGATTCTCGTAGACAGCACCATGCAGAACTTTCACTGCTCCAAAACGATATGAATGTAGAGCTCTCCCCACATCAGATGACACCAGAGGCATTCATTGCAGAAAGGACGATCGGACCTTTTACTTTCGATGATGACGGTATTGAGAAGACCATCTT
>JAZFSW010000564.1:0-2775 GCA_036446375.1 Desulfobacterales bacterium
GATTGGCCACTGGTAGCCTTCTGGGCCACGTGCACCAAGTAGATCACCCAGCAAATGAAGGTGGAAAACCACAAAAGCCAGACATGCTGCAAACCAGCGACGCGTACCCAGACACAAGGCTACAATTACAATCGCAATCCCGAACCCAAGATTATGCCCAAAAACATGATGAAATCTATCCCACCAATGAAGGGGGTGCTGCGTATTCCGCGTGAGGATGTCAGCTATGATTCCGAAACCATCAATATCCGGGGCAATTCCGGCAGCCGTAATGAGGAAACGATCCTTCCGGTCCATATGGCCGGCATTGGCCACCGACCAGCCTACAAAGAAATGGGTAATCGGGCTCATGCTATTGCTCCTTCAGGGACACTGATATCCAAGAGTTCAGAACAAATCTCTCTGATGATATCATCGGAATAAGAATAGCGTCCTCTTCACGACCTCGGCCCCAGCCGACTTTGCCGCAGGCACAATCCTGCAAATCTACACGCTTCTTTTGTAGAGCACAACATTCTTATAATCGATGATAACTTCAAACCGGATGCGCAGTGAATCGACATATTCGCTTTGTGCGGCACCAACTTCATTGATCGTTTCGATTGTAATCTGGCGAAGGGGCTGAAATCGCCGCGTGAGCAGGTGGTCCAGGAACGCCTGGATCTCATCGATTTGAGGGTCATCGGGTGGAACATCAAATGATAGCGACCTGCCGTTGCGTTTGGATACAGCGACGATCCGGTTACCCCGGTAGACCAGGTGTGTACCGGAAACACGCCTGGGCAACGTTCCTTTGATCTTTTCCAGTTGTATCCCGCACAGCGAAGCGGGATCTGTCGCATTGATCCAGTAAATCGAATCTTCGGCCATGTTCTGCCCCAGCCTTTGAAGCGCCTGGTGTGAGATAAATTGGGGCCCCGGGATGTCATCAAAGAAACAGCCAGTCATAACCTCACCGGAGAACTCCATTAGACGAAGCGACCGAAAGAGACTGGACCAGCGCAGGGCAGGCAATTCTCTCAACAGCAATTCGCGGAAGAGGATTCCGTACCGATCGAGCAGCAGTCGGACCCGCTCCTTCTTAATCTCCTCGGTTTCAAGAAGATCGGTTTCAGATTCCGGTGTAGGTATGATGCGCCAGTAGCCGGATGACGGCAATCCGCCCTTCCATTTCGAAAAACGGGTCCGGGAACGGAATCGACCCCCTCGGGTCGATGGCCGTGATTTCTCCTTTGCTGCCGGTGCCGCCTTGAAATGATTCTCGATGCCGCGACGTAGCGTAACCGACGTGTCGTTTGTCACAGATCCCTGCCAGACCGCGTCCCAGAGTATTTCGGTCAATTCTGCCGTATTGTGTGATGAGGTCTCAAGCAGCGTTGAGAAATCATATCGACCCTCCACACGCGGAAACAACCCTGACCATGCGTCAGTCCTTGGCTTGTCGTTTCTATCGGTGCCGGGGTTATCGCTTTCCGCAGGCGACGTCTCCTCATGACGATCGTCATGTTGAATGGAACCCATTTCTTCCGGTATGAGGTCGAGATCGGATTCAAAACAAAAGGCAATCCGGTGATTTTGACTGCCGATCCAGATGAGATCGCTTTCCTGCATGGTGGAATCAAGCCATGAGATATCGTAGGGTTGCAGCCGGGCGGGAAGGATCTCTGTTTCCCATAGCTCTGCCGGCGCTGCGAAACAGAGCAGTTGTTCCATACAATTAGATAGCCCATCGATACCGGACCCATGGCCGTTGCCATGTCCTGTGACCCCCTGGTGGTCTGCCAGAAACAAGGGTAGCCAGCCAATATCCATCGGCTCGAAGCTGGGCTCGGACTCCTTACGCTTGATCCTCAGCAGAGACTCATAATTCTCGCTATCGCACAGATACGCATCGTTATCCGAATCGTCTTCAATGAGCTGGCCGGCAATGACTTTTCTTGTATCGATAAGGTCATCCATCGCCTGTGATAGACGTGCCAGGGCAATGCCGAGGGTCGTGTGGATAAACCGCAGTGTTACCGGACCATAAAACTGCAGCCACTCTCCAATCAGATCGGCGAGCCCGTCATCATTGTCATCTGCCCCCTCACCATCCCTCGGTATCGTCGGGATGCGCGGGGTATCCCCTGCTGCAGCGTTGGGTAGTATCGATTCGATCTGTGCGTCGCTGGACGGGCCGTAAAGCGTTGTCACAATGGTCGATGCTTTCTCGCGCGCAATGACCATAGGGGAGGTATTCGGCTGTTTGACCACGAGAAGCTTATTTGAAACCGGTTCCAGTATGTCATCCGGCGCCAGATCATGATCGGTACGGATGGCGTGCAAGAGCGCTTTCCACTCCGGTTCCGGAATCACCAGCCGCTCCTTGACCCAATCGAGAAGGTCTTGAGCCGTATCGGGTGAATAGCCCGGATGGAGTCGTTTACGCTTCAGCTCAAATCTCTCGACAAGCTCCCGCGAAACCGCAGGCCGCAGGCCGGGCGTAAATACCAGGTCCTGGAGCAAGTCGCTTCTCAGCATCGACGTCTTACCTGACTGGGGGGTATCGTCCATATACATATATTGGTTGATCTGTTGCCAGGATTCACTCCGAGCCATCGGGCTCGGATAGTTCATGTGGATTTCCGTCCACGCCGTTGAACCGGACGCAAGATCGGTCAATACGGTTCGAAGGTTATCCAGATCGAATTCATCTTGAAGGCAGGTGCGCCAGGTCTCAATCAGAATGGGAAAATCTTCATACTGCAGAACCGAATCCATCAGTTTCTTGGATTG
>JAZFSW010000565.1:0-26038 GCA_036446375.1 Desulfobacterales bacterium
CTGTTTCCTCCGGGAGTTGTATGAGGTATACAGCGGGGATTGAGAGAGAACGTGGCGTTGGCAGGCATGACTCCCCGTAGTCACAGCTTGGCATGACTGCGGAGAGCTTCAGTTGGATGGAAACTAGTCTAATCTGCTGGCGCGCTTCGCCTGCTGTCCGGTGAGAGTGTCCGGTGGCAGCCCGGGAGGCTTATTTGTTTTTCCAGATGGGCGGTCTCTTCTCAAGGAAGGAACTGACACCTTCCTTTGCGTCCTCCGACATACTGGCCTCATTGAAGCGCTTGGCGTTCTCTGCCTGGTGGGCGCCGATCGACCAGTCGAAAGAACCGTACGCCATTTCCTTGATCTTCTTGAGTGCCAGCGGTGCTCCCCGCGTCAGCCTGGCGGCCAATTCCTTTGCTGCTGTCATCAGCTCCTCCGGAGGAACAACGGCGCTCACCAGGCCGATCTCCATTGCCTTTTGGGCATCGATGATCTCCCCTGTGTAGAGCAGTTCCATTGCGTTGCTCATTCCGACGATCTGGGGGAGCATGTATGGCCCGGCGCCGGTATCGGGGCACAATCCCCTCAGTGGGAAAACCCAGCCGAATCGGGCCTTCTCCGAGGCAATACGGAAATCGCACTGAACCGTCCATTCGGCACCGATGCCCACGGTAGCGCCGTTGACAGCGGCAATGGTGGGTTTGGGGATATGGGTGAATTGCCACCTGGGCAAACTGGTCGGGGGCAGATCGAATTGCTTGGGTTGCCTCTGCTGTGTCGAACGTTCTGCTGTCTGGTCACGGGCGACGCCAACGTTAACGTCGGTTCCGGCGCAGAAGGTACGGCCATTTCCGGTGACGATGATGGCTCGGACCTCGTCATCCACTGTAGCTTCATTCAGGATATCGCCCATCAGCACCAGCATGTCGTCCGTGACCGCGTTCAGCTTGTCCGGTCGATTGAGAGTGATGATAGCAACGCCGTCTTCCTTGTCGTATAAGATTTCTTGTTCGCCCATGTCGTGTTCGCTCCTTGTCATTTTTCAGTGTGCTCAAATCACCTCTTTCGGTCATACCATATACCTATAGGCTGAGTCTGTGTGACTATAGCCAGACCTGCAGTTCCCCTAAATTATCCAGCATTTCCCTCGACTCCTTGAACCCTTGGCCCCTTGAACCCTGCAGAATCATGTATACTCGAATGAAGATGACCCGCGGATCTTACCTAATTCAACCCGAACAAAGCAGGAGATGATCTGAGACAGTTATCATATACGAGAGATCATTCATATACAAAAGGGCTTCAATCGTAACCGGTTTTGGTGGAACGGTCATCAGCTGACAGTTCTTTTTTTCAGACAGAGCTTAAGTTATATTTTGGTATAAATATATACTTTACAATAAAAATAAATGCTGGTATGTTTTTTCCGAAATCATCCAGATAGGAGGTCCCTAAATATCCTCATTTCAACTGCACGCAAAGATTGCCATATAATCGGTGCCAGCCGCAGTGGCGGTACCGGTAGGAATACCGCTGTGGCGTGTGCCAAAGCCAGCGCCGGGGCTACTGCATGCCCCGATCCCAGAGACCTTGGCTTTCCGGCCATATTCCCCGGCTGATCGGCATCTGATCACATCACCGGCGTGACCATTCCGGTCGAAGGACCCGTCACCACGGGCCGTATGCAGTAATGAAGGAATATCAGAAATGATCTCATCACAAATGCAAAAAGGAGGAAGTCAAAATGTCAGTAGCTGAATTGATCACACGCCCGAAAGATGTGCCTTGGCTCAAAGATTGTGAAATCTGTAATACCGGCCTCTGCAACAGAATGGACGATTTGGTGAAAGATGGAGCCAGGAGCGTACGGGAGGCCTCCAGGATGATGTCAGAAGAATCTGGAAATGTCTGGAATGACAACGAAATCCGACACCGATACCGATACTATAAAGGAACGAAAGTCAAGGCTGGGCGGAAACCGCCCACCCCGACCAAAGGCATCGTTTCACCACACTTTCAGGCCGCTTTTGACAAGCTGCTTTCAGAGATTCACCAAGCCAAATCGGATGGCTGGAAAAGTACTTCGAAATCATCAGCATTGAAACGAATCAGTGCACTCCGTAAGGCGGCTACATCAAAAACAGTCACAGAAGAAAACGGTCTTGAAGCTTATATAGAATACCTTCAAGGCAGCTATCGAAAGAAAGCTCAGCCGCAACATGGATACATATGAGCGCCGCCTCTGGCTAAATCCCGCAAGGCTGGACCAGTCTGATCGAGAAAGAAACTATGATCTTTCACCGCAGAGTCGCAGAGCACGCAGAGAAAAGAAATATTATTCAATATTGGTTAGTTGCCTCTGCGTCCTCTGCGCCTCGAGCGTAGCGGGCGGTGAGAACGAGCATGTAGTTTCATACGAGGACACCATGGCACTATTCTCGCAGAGACACCTGATAGTATGTTGACAAATCCTCCAGTAGTGAATTACATTCGCACTCCTATCCATAGTAACTTCGACATAGAACCAATTGGGCCAAGTATTGGTGACCAATAGAACCAATGCAACCAATAAGACCAATCTGGCCAATCTGATCAGCCCATGCAAACACGGAAACAAAAGGAGGAAAGAGAGACTATGGAATTGCCATCTAAAGATACAATGCTCAAGCTGTATCGGGATCTGCTTACCGCGAGGCGGGCAGAGGCCGAACTTCATTCACGAGGAGGGATATCGGGTCATCGGATGGTTGGAGAGGAGGCGATTTCGATTGCCATCTGCAATAACCTGACGGAAACGGATTGTTTCCATCCCAGTTTCAGGACCCAGCCCTGCATCGTTTTCAAGCCCGGTTTTGTATTGGCCGATTGGCTTGCGCCAGGGACGAAGGGCAGTACAAAGAACATCTGGTTGGCTCCTGAAGGCGGCGTATTGGCTACCAGCGGTACGTTGGGGGAGGCCAGCCTGAAGTTTGTGGGCGCTGCCGTGGCGGCCTCTATCCTGAAGACGGGCGATGTAACCGTCTTTTCCCAGGGAGATGGCGCCTCAAACCGGGCTCCCACCCATGAAGCCATGGCGGTGGCATCGGCCTGGAAGTTACCGATTGTCTTCGTCATCCACAACAACAAATACGGTATGGGTACCTCCGTGGAGACTTCGTATGGCATCGAAGACCTGTCACTCAGGGGAGTGGGCTATGGTTTCCCTTCCGAGAGAGTGGACGGCAACGATATGCTAGACATGTACCTGGTTGCCAAGAAGCACATCGATAGAGTTCGTGCAGGCGGCGGGCCCAGCCTCATCGCAGCCGACACCTACCGTGTGATGCCCCATTACGGCGGGGACCTGGATACCGTGGATAAATACCGGCCAGAGGGTGAAGCCAAAGAATGGATGCAGTACGATCCCTTACCGCGGTACCAGAAACAGCTTCTGGATCTGGGTGTCTTGACCGAAGGGGACATTGATCAACTGGAAGAGGAAATACATGCCGAGATTCTGACGATTCTGGACTAGAACGGTATGCTCAAAGAGCTATCGTGTCAATGGACACTGCATAAATATGCGATTTCCGAATCATGAAGGGCTTGATAAGGAGGATATGAAACAATGGCCATGATTAACTATGCTGAAGCACTTAACCAGGCCTTCAGAGAAGAGATGCGTCGAGATGACCGGGTGGTCATGTGGGGGGAAGACCTGATTTCACACGACGGGGTCATGGGTCACACCGGAGGAATATTTGAGGAATTTGGCGGCGAGAGGATCAAGGAGACGCCAATCTGTGAGCAGGCAATTGCCGGTATGGCCATCGGGGCGGCTATGCGGGGGCTTAGACCGATGGGCTTCTTTATGAATGCCGGTTTCATGCTCTGCGCAATGGACGGCCTGTTTCTGAAGATGGGCTGCACCGGCGCCGGTTTGCCGATCGTGATGTGCGGCACTTCCGGTGGTCCCTGGGATGTCGACCACGGCATATCACCAGAGGCACTCTTTGTTCATGCACCCCACTTGAAGATCGTTCTGCCGTCAACCCCCTATGATGCCAAAGGGCTAATGAAGACCGCCATCAGGGAGGATGACCCGGTGATGTTCTTCGACCATTCAGCGTGCTTTAATTCCGGTTATTCGGATGGTAGTTCTTACACCCCTGCCGGGGAGGGCAGCATTATACCTGGTGGTAACCGGCAGGAAGTGCCTGACGAAGAGTATCTCATTCCGTTCGGTGAAGCCGATGTCAAGCGGGAGGGGTCTGATGTCACGCTGGTAACGTTCTCATTTACGGTGCATCATTCCTTGGCAGCAGCCAATGCACTGGGCAAAGACGGCATCAGTGTTGAAGTCGTTGACCTGCGTACCATCGAGCCGCTGGATGTCGGCACTATCGTTGCGTCCGCAAGGAAGACGGGCCGGCTGCTAATTGTTCACGAAGCGATGGAGCGGGGTGGCATAGCCGGTGAGATTGCCTTCCGTGTACTTGAGAAGGCCCCCGAGCTGTTCGGGTCTTTGAAGACGCCTGTCAAACGCCTGGCGGCCGAGAACGTGCCGATAGGTATGACCAATACCGCCCCTACTGCGGACGGTATTATCGCTGCCGTGAAGGAGATGGTGTAGTTTCCATCCGGAAACGGACTACCCTTTCAACTTTCGGGATTCATAGGGTCGCGGAAGAAATAATGTGAGCTACCCACCGACTTCCGTTTTCTTGCCGAAGCCGGACAGCATTTTTGCCAGCGCCTTCTCTTCATCTTTGGTGTGTGCTACGACCTGCTCCAGCGGGTACGTCTCTCCGATCGACGGATACTTTGCCCCGCTCACCACATTGTAGGGCAGAAGGGATATCTTCTCCACCGTATCCAAGGGTGCGACAAACGCGGCGGTCTTCTTCAGGTTCTCTTCCGAATCATTGAATCCCGGTATCAGGGGGATCCGCACCCAGACAGGCTTGCCGCGTTGACAAATCTTCTCCAGATTCTCCAGGATCAGCTCGTTTCCGACGCCGGTAAGTTCCTTGTGGCGGGAACTGTCCATGTGCTTGATGTCATACAGGAAGAGGTCGATATAGGGCAGCATCTCCGACAGAACGGACCATTTCACCTGGCCGCAGGTGTCCAGGGCGGTATCAATTCCGGCATCCCGGCATGCCTTAAGGCACGCCAGTAGGAATTCGTGCTGCATTGTGGCTTCGCCACCACAGAAGCTCACGCCGCCCCCCGAATTCCGGTAATAGACCCGGTCCTTCTTGACGACCTCCAGCACCTGTTGGACCGTCATCCATTTCCCGGCCATATCCAGGGACGCGGAGGGACAGACCGGTACGCAATCCTCGCAGTCATCGCAGCGTTCCCATAGGACGCGCCGGTCCGAGGGGGAGACGATGTGAGCGTCCCGTGGGCACGCGCCGGTACAGGCGCCACAGCCGATGCATCGGTTGGCCTGGAAGAGGAGCTGCGGCTTTGGCGATATCGACTCAGGGCTGTGGCACCAGACACAGCGGAGCGGGCACCCCTTCATGAATACCGTTGTCCGGATCCCCGGTCCGTCTTCGCCGACAAACCTGTCTATTGAGAGTACCAGCCCCTTTGGCGGAGAATCGCTAGGTGCCCGCATATTGTTCACATTTCTTGATCTGCCAGTTCTGCATTGCCGGCGGCAGATCTGTAAAATAGGACTGAAAGCCCCCGATCCGAATCTTCAGGTCCCGGTATTTTTCCGGCTCCTTCTGGGCCGCCCTTAGCTTCTCGCAATCATTGACGCTGATGGTGAGGAGTTCTCCGCGCTTTTCGACGAAGGACATGATAAAGGCTTCCATCTGCTTGAGCAGACCGGCGCGATTTTCCATGGCGATATCCAGCGGAGCACCGTTGGGTACGTCAATCAGGGGCAGTTTGCAGTACGAATTAAGCGCCGCCGTTTGACCGTTCGCTGCCCTGCCAACGGAAGGAGAAGCGTTTGAGCTGATCGGCTGGTTTCCCAGGCGGCCGTCTGGGGTGGCACCGGCGACAGCTCCGATGCCGACGTACGATTGGAATGTTCCCAGGGCAACGGGAAATTTGAGATGGTTGTGTTTCACACGGCCACCGTAGTGACGGACTTTTTCAACGCAGGTCTCGACGATGTCACGGGCAATATCGTCCGCGTAGTCGTCATCGTTGCCATAGGCCGGGGCCTTGGTCATCACCAGCTGCCGGAGGGGTTCTCTGTCCTGCCAGTTGTCTTTGACGGCATCCAGCAACTCCGGCCAGGCGATGGTGTTGTCTTCAAAACACAGCTTCTTGATGGCCGCCAGGGAATCAGCCGTGTGGGATAGCCCGGCGAAAACGGGCGCGTGGAAATTGTGCGTGACGCCATCCAGCGTCAGGTCTTTACCGGATTCGATTGGGCCCTCCGTCAGGGCAGACAGCAGCGGAAGCGGAGCGATTTCGTAGAGACGCTCATCGCGAAATTCATCTATGCATTCAATGAAGCGTCTGATTATCCGGTCCAGCCGGTCTTTGAACGAGGCCATGAGGTCATCAAAAGAGCCGAAGCTGTATGCGTCCGGAGGGCTGCAATCAGCGAACGGATCCCACGCCTTCATATACGGATCGCCCCATTGCGGACGAATATCCCCTTCCCACCTTTCCGGGAAAAGTGCCCGATCCAGGATTTCGACAAGGCTGATGATACCGTATTTGAAGTTGGTTCTTCCCTGAGAATAGATCTCCCAGCAGCCGTCGCTGGTATAGTCCCGAGCATGTTCCGGGGAAAGCCCCAGCTTCTCCAGACCGGGAATAATGATCTCGTCATTGTAGAAGGAAGGGGCGGCGGAGCCGGTTCGGATGACGTCGGCTGCGCGCTGAACCAGTTCAGGGGGTGAATCGTCGTGCAGGCGGACGTATAGTTCCGGGTCCGGCAGACCGAGGCGCAGTGCCGCGTTGAGGCAGAGATACGTCACCGGATTGGTGGCATCTTTGCCATCCGGCGTTTGGCCGCCGACGGTCGTTGTGTGCAGCCATTCGTTGTAGAGTTCGCCTTTCCAGTCCATTAGCTCAGCCGTGGTGTTGCCGCCAAGGAACAGCCCCCAATTGCCAACGTGGCCGGCCCATGGGGCGGGGGCTCGTTTTGATAGTTCAGCAACAGGTATCTTCGCCATCTCATCGGGGTCGGGAACATAGTATGAAGAATTCTCGGCCAGCTCCAGTGACTGCAGGCGCTCATTGAACTTGAGCCAGAGGAGGTCTATCAATTCCTGGGCTTGCTCAATTGTCGTTGTGGCGTTTGCCAGGTCCTCTTCGAGAAACGGCCAAAGGTACTGGTCTATCCTCCCCAGAGACAGAAGGTTCCGGGTAGCCTGGAAAGCGGCGTGGGCGAACCAGAAGGCCTGAATAGCCTCGCGAAAGGTCCTCGGTGGTTCTGTCGACAGATGTCTTGAGATTTCGGCGATCTTGAGAAGCTGATCTTTCCGGTCGGGGTTGGTTTCGGCTTCGGCGAGTTGAAGCGCCAGATCCCGGTACCGAAGAAGAAAGCTGCCAAGACCGTCGAGAGACATGATGACACTTTCGTACCAGGATTCTGTATCCGCGTTTCCACCGTCCTGCCGGGTCCCCGCCAGCCCTTCCTCAGCCAGCCGCCGCAGACCACCGATGCCGTGCTTCAGGAAACGCTCATAGCTCGGGCAATGGTGGCCGAAAACGGCGCCGGGATGCATGAGTTTCTTCCCGGCAGCAGCGATCTCTTCCGCCGTACAGTATTCCGGGAACGGGATGCCGGTGCCCAGGGAACATTGGAAAAGGTGACCCACAATAAGCTCGTAGTCTTTGATCTTAACCGGCATTTCTGCCAACTGCTTTCCAATGGCCAGAGCCTTGCGCTTCACCAGCGGGAGTTTGACGGTTTCATCTGTGAGGACGGTCAGCCTTTCCTTCCACAGGGGTTGCTTGCTGAACCGAATAGCTTCTATGTCTTCACAGCCCTTTTGTACACGCTCTGTAAGAGGGATCGACTTGCTTACGGCTTCTTCTATTTGGCTATCCATTATCTTGACTCCTTTCCTGCGGGATTCCCCGCTTTCAGGGCGATAGGGCAGGAGGGAATGGGGAACGCCATTGCCGATACAGCCTTTCTATGCAAGGACATGCTTTGCATCGGCGTCAGCATATACCGCCAGAATTTCCCCAAAGTAGATTCGGTGGAAGCCGATTTTGAGACGGCCATAGATACCATCGCGAATCTCATCAGACAGATTGTCCGGGAGCACATCGTTCTTATTTACAACCTTGCATTCGTAGTGAATGACACACTCCTCGATTATCGGTGACGTAACCACTCTACCCGGCGTTGCCGTGAGCCCCCGGACCTTGAACTTGTCCTCATCTCGCCCCGAGACCGTGCCGAAGTACATCACATCGTCCTTGAGGGCAGGTGTCGGAATGTTCACGGTGAAGTCATTTGTGGTTTCAATCAGACCGTAGGTGTATGTCTGCGGTCGGACGAGCACGCAGAAAATCGGTCTGTTCCAGCTGAACCCGATCGTTCCCCAGCCGATGGTCATCGCATTCGGTTTCCCCTGGGCGTCTGCCGATGCGAGCAGCAAACCGCCGCGTCCGAGCATCTTGTGCGTTTCCGTCATGTAATCCAAGTATTTTGCGTCAACTTTTTCCATTTAAAGATCTCCTCTTCTCCAGTATTGTTTCTGTGGTGTGACAGGTTTCCGGTTGCGGTAGTTCACTTACCACGGAAAAGCACGGAATGGGTCACGGAAACAGCAAAGATCCGCCCGAAATGCCTTTTTCATTTCAGTGAAATTCCGTGGGAATCCGTGGTAAAACCATGTTAGCGTTTCATTGTTTCTCCCTAGGCTCCTGGAGTCGGCGGTCCGATTTGGGTTGTCCTTAATATGAAACCAAGTCTCCTTCTCGACTGGACCGACCCTCCCGCTTTCAGCGGGACCTCTTGTTTTGGTCGGTGGCCCGGCTCGTATAGCGATTGGCTGTAATGATATGGCACGCTCCATGGCTTTGTGCAACCCTTTGTGCAAGACAGAACTCAGGGCGTATACCATATCGGACTGCTGTAAGCACGGTCCTGGACGACCATCGGGATTTCTTTCGGCACCTTGTCCAGCTTGAAGAACTTCTTGTCATAGGCAGTCCAGCGGGGTTTCGGGATTTCGATGACCCGGACATAATAGAATGCCAGCTCTGCCGGATCGAAGCTCGGATCGGTCCAGACCACGGCCAATTCAGGATCGCCGATGCTGTTTTGATAGTTGGCATTCCCCACATCCACTGTCGATCCGACGGATTCGACGCTTCCGCCGTCCCCTGGGATATTCCGGCCGTCCGAAACCGCAACATCATAGACCTTCTCATGAAGAGAGCCGTCCGATGAGCGCCAGCCTTTGATCACTTGAATCCGGTCGAGATTTGCGCCATCCGGATCCTTTGTGGCACGGATGAGGAATTTCGATGAGGCACCCCTGGGGGCATGGGTAAGATCGCCGCCCATGGGCACACCTTTCTCATAGCCGATCCGGGCAAGGTTCGGACTGAAGGCGTCCTTTCTCTCATAGTTCCATCCACCAAAGAGTCTTAGCGTGATGCGAGGTCCCGTGCTGGCATATACCTCTTTGCGTCGCATGGCGTCAAAGAGGGCTTCTCGCGTATTCTCCTTTGCCCACACGGCTGCATAGCCCGAAGCGGAGTACTGCCAGGAATCGTAAATGCGGTAGGCGCTCGGTTCTACCATCGACGTTTTGCCCCAGAAATTATCTTCAGCCGCTGTGGGCAGGGATGTATGGGAATCCGTCGAGCCGATCATACCGAATTTAAAGGGGTTCACACCAAGTTTCACCTGCTGATCCAGTCCCAGCTTGAGGGCCGACCGGGCATACTCAAATCGCTTTTGCTTGACACGATCCTCTGGTGCCAGTTTGCTGAACTGCCATCCGTTCCATGTCTCGAAATCCGCAAACTCATCGGTAGGGGACAGAAGGGGATGGGCCTCCCCGTCTCCCTTGAATTGGGTTACTTCGTAGAGCGGCTCCCAGCGAGACCGGGATCGGGCGTATTCGGTCGTGAAAGGATTCCCGTCCGAATCTTCTAGCTTGAACATCAAGCCGTTGCTCAGATTGCCGTTATGGGGAATCGCAAGGACCTTGCCCCCGATGCGCTTTTCGTAATCCTTGAGAACTTCCCACAGATCCTCGATATCCGCGCTGTCGGCATAGGAGAAAGGCAGAATCCGGCTCGCCTTCGTTGCACCATCCTCGAAAATGACGACGCGGTGATAGTTCGAGGTCTGGGGAGGCAGCGTATACTCGTAACCGATAAAGGCAGTGAATTTTCCGGGATCGTTGTGCCTGTCCGCGGTGCGGCAGACCTCATCCCACACCGAATGCCGGAAGGTTTCGTCCCTAACGGCATCAGGTCCCCAGGCACGCCAGAAGAAGCCCAATCCTGTCGACTGTCCACTTGCCTGCGTCTCCCAAATGGCCGTGCTGCGCTGGTCCGGCGAGCCGGCGTTGAGAACTTGGTTGACGTCTAAGGGCATCTTCTTAAGCAATTTGGCCCAACGCCTGCCGATTTCGGTTTTTAGAATCAACGGATCCTCTGCCTGGATGCGCGGCAGAACTCCCAGGTTTTCCGAATGGTCCGCCACCACGAGGAAATCGAGAGGGCGGCGCAACCGAGCTTTCATCCCGCTGTGGGCGGTGATTAATTCCCCTTTGGCAAATCGGTATGCGTGGTCCGGTGTCAGGTTCTGATTTCCAAAACCATAGGCGTCAGCAGACATATTGGTGTGAAGGTGGGTATCACCCCAATACACCCGATTCGGAAAATCCCGGCCGTCCTGGGGAGAATAAGCATGAGATGCCGTGGCAGGCATCACCGTTGGCGGCCAGTCTGCGTCGTCAACGGCGGTTCGGGGTCTGGTCCGGGATTGCTGTTGGTTCTGGGACATCGCCCTCAGGAGTTCCTCAGTATCCAGATATCCGTCCTTGTTGACGTCAATGAGTTTGAAATGAGGTTTTAGCTCGGGAGGTGCTTCGTCTTCTACTATCTTGCCGTCCTGGTTGACATCTATTAATCGGAAATATAATCGAAAATCATCCGATAAGGGCTTTCCGGTGCCTCTTCTCGCCGTTTCCTTGGCTTGCGTTGTCCCATCGGTTTCCCCAATGGCTTGAATGGGGAAAAGTGAAAAAACACAGATCAGTAACACCTTTGAAAGCAGTGTGGTTAAACGGCAAAAGGCGCTGATTCCATCTACCGCGCGGGCGCGATGGTGACAAATGGCGGGCCAGGTTGTTGTTCCCTTCATATTGAAGTCTCTCCCCAGTACAGGGGCTTGGACGGGATAGATTGAAGCGCCCCACCGCAGGCGATCTGAGCGGGCATGCCCTGTTTCAGCTCATCCGAAAACATCGGACTCCGGCGGTCTCCGAAGAAAGAGGGATTTCGCCCCATGTGATGTTATTTCGGAATCGCCCTACTAGGCCCCAGGACCCGGGGGAATATGATCCGGCGGTCGAACGGCCTTCATTTTAAGTGCCTCGGCTTCGCAGCCGACAACACACACGCCGCAGCCGAAACACTTCTCACCGTCGACGACGGCCTTGTACTTCTTGCTCCCTTCAGGCTTCGCCATCTCTATCGCATCAAGAGGACATCGATCAACACAGTCCTGGCAGCCGACGCAATCATCTAGAATGACATGGGGCACGAACCGGCTCTTCGACCAGGCCTTATTGAGCGGATAACCCTCCATTTCCATCGGGATGATAATCATGCAGCAATCCCGGCAGCAATTACAGCTGGTGTGAGGACCGACGATACCGGTGTGGTTGTTATAGGAATGAATGAGACCGTTGTCTTCAGAAAGATCGGCCAGTTCAATCGCCTCGTCAACGCTCAGCCCGCGGCCGGACTCGCTTGCGACCGCATAATCGGCGCCTCGACCGAACTGAAAACAGACCGGATGGGCTTCCTCATCGTGCGTCTCACAGGAGTGGCCGGCACCGGCTTCCATATACCGGCAGCCGCAGGGAACCGTGCTGATTTGCTTCTGGGCCCGGAGTATTTCATGATAGTTCTCCTCGGGGAGAACATCCGGAAGGTCTTTAATTGATTTATAGGCGGGAATGACCCGCAGGTTGGGTGTCTCATTCGAGTTGTTGAATCCAGCCCATTTGGGGTAATACTCGTTCATGGACCAATCCTTCATTAGCTTAAAGAACTTGGTGTTCTCCGCGGGGACCCGCTGAAAACGGGCCTGCACGGATTCAAAGAACTGGCCGTCCGCTCGGGCAAAGTGGTAGTACACCCGGTTCCGGAAATCTCCCTTCGGAAAGACAACCCCCTTGAAGAACATCTCGTCAAGCGTCTCTTTTACTTTTTCTATGTCGAATCCTGTCTTTTCGGCCACTTCCTCGGGCGATGCGGATAGAGCAGCCACAATCACCACCTGGTCGGGGGTCATCAGGTCCTCCATTACCAGTTTCAAGCGGGAAGATCCTTTGTGGCCCAACCGCTCTACGAGGCTATCGTATGCTTCATTTGAATTCATTACGTGTTCCTCCTATTTTTTTGTCTTCACAACCGGTGCACCCTCGGCAAAAGAAGCCCATTCTATCGCATTGGGGAAGTATTCTGCGTCTTCCAGGCTTGAAATGGCATCCCAATTGTCACGAATGTCTTCTGCGGTTGGCTTGGCGTCGAATTTAACACCGAGGCCGTTTACAATATTGGCACGACTGTAACGTCCGACACCGGCGTGGATATACATCCCGGTATCTTCGCACTGCTCTGAGCACAGATACATCACCGCCGGTGTAACATAGTCCACCGTCGATTTTTCAAATGCATCAGGTGAAAATACGTCTTCGGTGAGCCTCGTGGCGGCCGTGGGCATGAGGGCATTCACTTTGATATTATATTTGGCTCCTTCAAGTTTCAGAACATTTGTCAGACCGGCCAGCCCCATTTTGGCTGCCCCATAGTTGGTCTGGCCAAACTGACCCAGAATGCCGGAGGTGGAAGAGGTCATGACGATTCGCCCATAGCCGTTGGCCTTCATATTGTCAAAAGCCGGCCGGGACACACAATAGGCGCCTCGCAGATGAACGGCAATAACGATATCCCAGTTTGCCGGCTCCATCTTTAGGAAGGTCTTATCCCTGAGAATACCGGCATTATTCACGACAATATCGACCTTTCCGTAGTTGTCGATAGCGGTCTTCACGATGTTCTCTCCGCC
The DNA here is from genome assembly GCA_036446375.1 of Desulfobacterales bacterium. Taxonomy (GTDB): domain Bacteria; phylum Desulfobacterota; class Desulfobacteria; order Desulfobacterales; family JAZFSW01; genus JAZFSW01. The sequence continues at coordinate 13,220 of JAZFSW010000565.1, forward strand.
TTCTACCTCGGCAACGTTGTCGTAATTGGCTGTCGCTTCGCCACCGGCCGCCTTTATTTCGGCTACCACCTCATCGGCAGGCGTCGCCGCTCCCGCCCCGGATCCATCGCGTGCACCTCCCAGATCATTGACGACAACGCTGGCACCCATTTTGGCAAAATTAAGTGCATAATCTCTTCCGAGACCGGCGCCCGCACCGGTTACAATTGTCACTCTTCCTGTAAAATCGATTCCTGCCATTGAAATTTCTCCTCTTTTTCTGTTTGGTGTCCCCATCGGGGATGGTTGAAACCATACCGGCCTCTTTACGCAGACCGTATTATGCTGCCGTCGTTTCCGTAATAGTCGATTGACGCATTACGCCTGACCCAACGCGTCTGTTTTCTTTATACAATCCAGAATATCCTGGGGATCGTAGGAATTGAAGTTCTGATCCGGCATGTCGTAGGCCTTTGGCATCGCTGCCATATTACCGTCCTTGGCTGCATCTTCTGCCACGAGACGGAGGGTGTCGTCGGTGGTGGATTTTATCCCTAACGCCTCAAGCGTGGTCGGCAAACCGACACTCGTGCAAAAGTTTCGAACCTTGTCCACCAGCTCGGAATCCGCCGGTTCCATGACCAGCTGAACGAGGGTACCGAATGCGACCAGTTCTCCATGGTAGGGCATCTGGTCGAACTGGTCGTGGCGATTCCCAAATCCCTGGGCGATGGCATGGGCTGCCGCTAAACCGCCACTCTCATATCCGATGCCGCTGAGCAGGATGTTTGCCTCCGCCACTTCCTCCAGGGCGGGACCGGCTTTCTTTTCCGCCACCTCTCGGGTGGCCGCCAGACCGTATTCCATCAGAATGTCATAGGCAAGGCGGGCCATTGTCAGGACCGTGTGAAGCGCAAATCCGCCGATAACGTTCTGTCTTCCGGACCGATGGACCCTGTCTGCTTCAAAATAGGTTGCCAGCGCATCCCCCATGCCGGCCGCCAGTGTTCTTACCGGTGCCCGGGCAATAATCTGCGTATCCACCAGCACCAGATTCGGATTCGCCGTGGTCGATACAACGCCCGCCTGGACCCCCTGGGCATCGTAAACAACACAGCTCGAAGCGGTGGGTGCATCATTGGACGCAACGGTTGGCACCTGTATGCAGGGGACACCGGCACCGGGGAAAGGGTCCGGCTGCCAAAGGGGAGGCGCTATCGTAATGGCATTGGTCGCTGCTGCAGCCCGACCGGCGTCCATTACCTTGCCGCCCCCGCAATCGATAATGGCATCATGGCCACCATCCAGGCATAGGCCTTTGATCCGATCGATCTCATCGAAGGTACACTCGCGGCCAAACTCGGTGAACGTATGGGCGATATTGCTATGGCCCAGGGCGTCGGCAAGAATGGTCTCGCAGGCTTTGAGCGCGCTGGGGGAAGCGACAATCAGTGGATTCTTTACGCCAAAGGCCTGAAGATGGACGGCGATCTGCGAAAGCGCACCCGGCCCCTGGACATATCTTTGGGGTGAAATCATCGTCTTAATGGTCATCTGTCATTTCTCCTATCCCAATCCCGCCGCGGCGGGATTGGGTGCTACTGGTTAGTCGTTGTTGGTTAATCCCGCCTGTGGCGGGATTCGAACACCGGAACTGCATTCTACCCATAGCATAGAGATACCGGTTGATTGGCACTGCAACGCCGAATAACGAATAACGGATAACAAATAACTCCCCAAATGAGCAGCTTTCCGCTCATTTGGGGTCCTATTGAACCTATCCGCCTGCCATTGCATGCATAATCGAAATCTGTTCGCCGTCTCTGAGAGGGGCATCGGGAGATTCCAGATACCGGTCGTCTCCCGCAATCCGGATGCCGGTCCTGAACATGCGCCGACCCTTGTCCCAGATACGAGGACCTATTCCAGGACCGAATTGTCTGTCGATATAATCCAAAAGTTCTCCTAAGTCGGCGCCGTCCGGAAGATCGACTTCGACGCACGCCGTCCGGACGTGCTGTCGAAGCAGGCCCAGGAATGTAAGTGCAATCTTCATTTGTGCCGTTCTTGCAAGCCTTCTCTAGCCTTTCTCTAATGCGCGGAGCACCTTGTCCGGCGTGATCGGGAAATCATCGATCCATACGCCGATGGCATTGAAGACGGCAGGACCGACGAGGCTCGGTACGACCGTGGCAATATCTTCACCGATACCGACCACACCATAGGGGCCGTAGCCCATACCCGATTCCACCAGACGGGTATCGATGGGACCTAGATCGAGCATCGTGGCGATCTTATAATCGAGCAGGTTCCCGTTGAGCATGACGCCGGTCACCGGATCATGGATGACCTCTTCTGTGGTTCCCCGGCCGACACCCACGTAGGTTCCCCCGTATTGCTGGCCCGCGCAGGATGCGGGGTTGATCACCTTGCCCACGTCGTTGACATTGACAACATGCAGGACTTCGATTCCCCCCGTGTCTTTATCGACGGCAACTTCCATAAAGTGCGCCTGCCGGCAGAACCGGGGGCGCGGCTGCTCGGGTTGATAGGTGCCCGTCTGGGCGTGGTAACCCATGGCGAACAAGGGGGCCGTAAACGGGGTCCGGGTTCCACCAGACTCGCCATCCGTCATGGGGCCGGCGCCCCTCGATGGCCCTACGAATTGGGCAAGCGGCATCGACTTGGAGGGATCATCCTTCCGGTAGATAACGCTGTCTTTCATATCCAGATCCTCGGGGTTCGCATCCTCAAAGGCGGGTGGGAACCCGCCCCGCTGGGTCACGGCGATCGGCGCTGTCGCAGCTCCCAGAATCTGGGCCTTCAACTGCCTGGCTGCGTGCCGGATCGCGAACCCATTTACCGACATGTTCGTGGAAGAGTCGGGTGTCATCCGAAAGAAGCCCGGGTCGATTTGGGGATTGTAGCTGACATCCTCCAGCCGCATCCCCAGTTCATCAGCGGCAATCTGGCAATAGGAGCTCTCCGCATCCACACCGTTATCGCAGCCCATGGACAGGATGGTCGCCGTGCCGTCATGACGTTCAATTCGGATGGCCATCTCGCTCGAGCCGGCCGAATCATCCCATTCATGGGTCCAGGTAAAACCCAGGCCATGCATCCGGCCATCCGGCATTATTTCCTTTCCGGGAGGATGCCACTTTTTGTCCCAGCCGATGGCCTCCTTGCCCTTTTCGACGCATTCTTTCAAACTGTGCCTTAAGGGGAATCCCTGTTCCTTTTTACGCTCATCGAGCCATTTCATGTCGTGACCGTCTGCGCCGTCGTTCAACAGTGCCACATCCACCGGATCAAGCCCGAGCTCGGTGGCCACGTGGTCAAATATCAGGGTCAGAGCATGGGTCGCAGCATTCTGCTCACAACGGGTGGGCACCGTGGGTCCTTTGTTGGTCATCACGGTTTTCAGCGTACCGTGCAGGTTGGGTATCTTCGTGTTTTCATGAGCATGGCCGAGGACATTGAATACGGGCCACAACAGATTTGCCAATACCGTATGGGAGCGGACGGCGAGGATGGTGCCGTCGTTTTTGAAGCCGATCTTGTAATCGTAGACGCCTTCATCCATAGAACCGCCATAGAAATCCTCACGTCGGGTGAAGGTCCACTTTACTGGGCTGCCGGTTCGCCTGGCGATTACCGCCGCGCAGTAGTTCCCGCCCATATTCCAGTTCACCTGGCTCCAGCCGCCGAAGCTGGCGCCCTGGGTAAGAAGATGGATCTTGATCCTGTTCATGGGGATGCCGCCGAACCAGGTCGAGACAACCCGTTTGACCACATGGGCTCTCTGTTGCTTGACCCAGAGTTCCGGATCTTCGCCGTTCCATCGGAAAACACCGCAGGGACGCTCAGGGCCAATCCAGGTATGCAGTCGCCGTACCGACCGGAACTCGATAATTCTGTCCGATTCGGCAAATCCTTTTTCTACATCTCCGTGGCTGACGACGTCAAAGGAACCTTCGTTGTAATGGTTGCTCATCGGGGCCATCTCCGGTTTGGTCAGGGGGGCATCCGGCGCCAATGCCGCTTCGGGATCGAGTAGGAAGGGTCGCTCTTCCCAGTCCACCCGGACAAGGCTCAGGGCCTCTTCGGCAATGGCTTCCGTATCCGCTGCAATTGCCACACCGACCTCTTCTCCCTGGAAATGGGCAACCCGGGGAATGGGTGGTTCGAATGGCCATCCCGCATGTCCACCAAGATCGATCGCTTCCGGAAGTTCCGGATCATCGCACCGCAACACATACCTCACACCCGGCAGGTTCTCCGCCCTCCGGGTATCCATTTCTCTTATAACCGCATGGGGATGGGGGGATGTCAAAAAACGCATATGGAGCATGCCCGGCAATTGGACATCCATCGTGTATTCGGCAGATCCTCCCGCTTTGGCGACACCATCCAGGCGGCGCGGAATCCGCTTCCCGATGGCGTTGTATTCCTTTAGTGGATATTTGTCCGAGCCCAGATTGTCGAACATCTCTTCCATTTTCTTTGTCTCGTCATGAGACATCTTGGCGCCCCCTTCCAGCTACACGACGGTGTTCCTGAACCTCATGCATCAGAACTCCATTCCGCCGGCCACTGCCACAACCGCCCCGGTAATCATCCGGGCCTTATCCGAGGCGAGGAAAACCGCAAGGTTCCCGACACCCTCCGGCGTCTGCTCCTCGCCGAGGGGCACCTGCTGGGCAACCATCCCTTTGAAAATATCCCACTGCGATACATTGGCAAGTTCCGGGTTATTCTGTTTCATCTCGGCCGTCAGCATCTCCCATGCCCTGGTCCAGAGGAGCCCGGGGCAGAGTTCTCAAAAACTCACAGGATCTCCTTATTCCAATACCGCTTCGATGGCGGCCAAGACATCCTGGGGCTGGGGTAGAACTTCGGTTTCCAGGAAACCACCGGCAATGGGCAGGTTTGCCGCCGCCACCCTCTTAACCGGAGCATCCAGGTAGTCGAAGGCTTGCTCCATGATCTGAGAGGCGATTTCACCGGTGACGCCGCATCGCAGCGTATCTTCATCAACCACCACCGCTCGACCGGTTTTCTTGACCGATTCGACAATGGTATCGATGTCGAAGGGTTCCAGGGTCCTCGGATCGATCACTTCGACACTGGCCTTATCCTTCAGTTTCTCTGCCGCTTGCAGGGCGAAATGAACCATTTGCCCGATGGCCACCACGGTTACGTCCGATCCTTCCCGTTTGATATCCGCCTGGCCAAAGGGAATGGTATATTCCTCTTCGGGGACGTCCCCCGTAAGTCCAAACAATGCCTTGTGGTAGAAATAGACCACCGGATTGTTGTCCCTGATGGCGGTTTTCATAAGACCCTTTGCATCGTAGGGGGTTGAGGGCACGACCAGTTTAAGTCCCGGGGTGTGCATAACGACCGATTCAGGACATTGGGAGTGTTCCGGTCCTAATTTGAAACCACCGCCCATGGCGGCCAAGAAGACCACCGGCACATTGACTTTCTTGCCGTGGAGAAAATGCCACTTGGCTGCCTTCATAAAGATTTCATCTCCGGCGATCCACATAAAATCGGCGAACATAAAATCAGCCACCGGGCGATACCCGCACATGGCGGCCCCGATTGCGGCTCCGGCCACTGCCGTTTCTGCCAGAGGCGTATCCATGATGCGGTCCGGTCCGAACTGCTGGACCAAGCCACTGGTTTCGCCAAAGGTTCCCGCCTGAATGTCTTCGCCAATGCAGAATACCTTTTCATCTCGCTGCAATTCTTCTTTGAGGGCCTCGTTAATGGCCCCGGTCAGGGATAGTTGTCTCATCTTGTTACCTCTCCTTGAAGGGGTGAAATTGTCGCGTTCGTTGTATTGGGCACATCGATAATCGTTTGAACGGTATCCCGTTGTCGGGGTCTCTCAGTCGGCATACAGAGAGGCCCTCATAAGGGAAGCATCCGGCATGCCGCCTTCCGTCGCTTCGCGGTCCATTTCCGCTGCGGTCTCCTCCAGCTCCTTGTCGATGCTTTCAATGTCCGCTTCGGTCAGCACCTGTTGTTCAATCAGTTTTTTCGCAAACGATTCGATCGGGTCTCGTTTCTTGAACGCTTCCACAATTTCGGGGGGTCTCGCTTCAATATGAAAAATATCGGGGGACCCTTCCGAATGGGTCCTGTATCGGGTGGTTTTCCCCTCGACCAGGGTCGGTCCGTCTCCGGCCCGGGCTCTTTCCACCGCCGCCTGCACGACTTCTTGCACCGCCAGAACGTCCATGCCGTCCACCACCACCCCCGGCATGTCGTAGCCCGCTGCCAGATCGGCGATATCCTCCTTGGGGTAGGCATCCTTGATGGGGGTGTATTGGGCAACGCCGTTATTGTCGCAAACCCAGACGATGGGTAGTTTCCAAAGAGCCGAGAGGTTGAATGCTTCGTGTAGGGTTCCGCGGTTGGAACTACCGTCACCAAAGCAACCCACCGCCACTTGGGCCCGGCCGTTCTTCTTGGCGGCCAAACCCCAGCCGAGGGTCATGGGAAACACGGAACCGATGGTTCCGGCTGCTCCCAGGACTCCCTTGGAGGGATCAGCGTTGTGAAACCCGGTGAAACCATTGCAGGAACCGTTTGCTTTCCCGTAGTGCTCGGCGAGGAATTCCATGCCTGAACCTCCTTTGGAAAGGAGGTAGACGATACCGTGGCCCCGATGATGACAGTATATATAATCGTCATCGTTCAAGAACGAGGCGACCCCTGCCGCCAATCCTTCCGACCCCTGGCCACTGTGGTAAAAGGCCAGAACTTTCCCCGTTGCCATTCCAGCGATGACTAACTGATCGATCTTTCGGCCCAACAGCATGTTTCTGTACAACAAAATCAGATCTTCTTTAGCAAGCGTCATTGTTACCTCCTGTCAATTGTATTACTGGTTATCATGCCGGTTCGCGCTGAGATCGGACTACAATTATAAGTGCTGAAGCACCCACATGGCAGGGCGGGATTGCGACGTATTGCAGCGCTGCCAGGGGGGATGCATCGGTCGATAGCATCTACAGTTTCGCGTGATCCCTATGAACGGCTTCCGCTATACTTGAGGCTGAATCCGGTAGACAACATTTCGCCCGAAATCTCGTCGCCCTCTACGGTCCCCGTAACCGTCATCTGCATCGGCCCCGCAGGACCGGTAGCATCAAAGGTTACTGAAAAACTGTTGCCGTCCACCGTTCCGCCGTCAAAGGGTGTTTCGCTGATATCGTATGTCGAACGTCTTGCCAACCGCTATAACGCCGTAGATGGAGACTTTTTACGACGCCATCAGTATTTGCCCATCATAAAATCCTCTGCATTGTAATCCGGTGACTGGCAATAGTCGATGATGCGCCGCTCGCCGTCTTCCACTTTCTTACACGCATCGGGTACTTCCCGGGCAATATCGTGGGGAATTGATACCACCCCGTGTTTGTCGGCGTGGAGCAGATCACCGTTATTCACCAGAAGGCCGCCCACTGTCACCGGTATTGCCGCATCAACGATATGTGCATAGGCGTGGGTGGGAATCACGTCGGCAGCAAAGAAATGGAAAATCAGATCCCGGACTTCGTCCAGGTCCCGCACGCCGCCATCGGTAATAACGCCCAAACAACCGAGAGCTTTATGGATATTGCCGTTCACTTCTCCCCACAAGGAGCCGATACACTTGGGCTCATCCAGATCCTGGATAACGACAATCCGGGGACCTTGTGTCGCATGGATATTGGCCCAGTGCTGCGGTGTCCCCCCCCAATCTCCTTTTGGAAGCGGGGTATTGGCCACTATCGTTGCCGTGCAGGCGTAGCCGACCATCGGTTCGAATTCCGGATACATGCACCGGATACCCAGCATAAATCCTTCGTTTCGGGGTCTGACGTCAAATTCCTCGATCGCATTGGCAATTGCGGGTGTCGGCCATGCTCCAAGGGCCTGAAACTCTGCATCTGTTAAAGGTTCCATGTATCTTCCTCCGTTTATTTTCTGGTTTCTTTCCCGATCAGACTGGTCTCCCGCTTACAGCGGGACCTCATGTTTTGCCAGAGGCGGTGCTCGTATGAAACTACGTTTCAGGGTTCAGGGTTTTGGGTTCAAAGGTTCAGGGCTTGGTCCTTCATTTCACGCCTGGGCGTGATTGGGCGTTCGATGTTGGACGTTCAGCTCTTGCTCCGTTTCTTCGCCGATCAGACGGGCCGTTTTTGGGCCGAGGCGGCGCTTATCCGGTGACTATCCCCATTTTGTACTTGGCGGAAGCGTTAGCGCTTGGGGCACATCGATATTGGTGGGAATACCTTCTTCTTCGAAGATACGGTCAATCGCTGCACGGTCCGCCTCGGTCAGCGTCCATTCTGCGGCGACAACATTTTCAACGAGCTCTTTCTCATTGCGCATGCCGACCAGGGAGACAGTAACCGCCGGGTTGCCGATCGCCCAGGCGATCGCCAGCTGGGCCAGCGTCTTTCCGTAGCCCGCTGCAAGTTCGGCAAGCCGTTCACCAAGCTTAAGCTCTTTGAGGATAACCTCGCGGTCCAACAGCGGTAGCCCGAAGGCCTGTGTGTGGCTTCGCCAATCGTCGTCGCCGAAGGTCGTCTCTGGTGTTATTTCGCCGCTAAGCAGTCCGAAGGCAAGGGTGCCGTAACCCATGAAGGCGATACCGCTCTCAAGGCAATAAGGGAACATCTCTTTCTCCATGCGACGGTCGAGTAGGTTATAGCCCACCTGGGAGGTTGTCAAATCGCCGCTCTTCCGAGCGGTTTCCAGCATTGCAGGATCATGGTTGGAAAGACCCCAGTGGCGGATTTTGCCATCCTTCTTGAGCTGTTCCAGTGCTCCGACGGTTTCCTCAAGGGGTGTCGTGTGGTCCGCCAATGAATTAAATGCAGGTCGATGACGTCCGTCTGAAGCCGTTTCAGGCAGCCTTCAGTCCGTTCGATAACGTTGTCATGCTTGGAATTCAGGCCCATGACGTAGCCTTCAGGGGCGAAACCGAAGCCGACCTTGCTGACCAAGGTAATGTCTTTGCGCTTGTCCCCTAGTGCTTTGGCAAGGAGCTCTTCCGAGTTGAAGGGCCCGTAGCACTCGGGCGGTGTCAATAAGGGTGATGCCATGGTCGATAGCAGCGTGAATAGCCCGGGTTACCTCATCGGGATCAATATCTCCGTAGTCCGTCATGCTCATCTCCCAGGTACCGAAACCGATGGGAGAACAGGTTAGATCCGTATTCCCCATTGTGCGTTGTTCCATAATGTAGCTTCCTCGTCTGTTATGGCATTTGTAGATTATGCGACAAGCAATAACCCCACGGTGGAAGCGCAGGGAATCTCATCCGGGGTGTTGGTGTGGCCCCCAATGTAGACCATATCCCAGCCAAGAGGCAGAATCGTACCGATGACATCAATGGCCATTGCTTCCATAGCCGGCCGGACCTTCAGGAAATTGCGGCACGTCTTGCCTTTAAGTACGGCGCAATCGGGGCTCTCACCCGTAAAACCACATGTGCCCGTCTGCAAGCCGGTGCAGGGACCGGCCGAAAAACTCACCGCCTGTCTGTAGCCCATGCTGTTGGCCCAGGCCTCGATCTGGTTGCAGACACCGGTGTTGTCTATGAAATGGCCTCTCACGTTTTTCACCCAATTTGGCACGAAAGACGGGTCCTCTTCAGTAAAGGCGTCCGGTTTCATAGAGAAATCCTCCACAGGAACATCCATCTGGAACACAATTCCGTACCGGAAGCTGTGGATCACCCTTCGACACTCATCAACCGGCGGTGTATTTGGTGGACAATTGGGACTGCTGCCGATGCCGAAACAAATCGGGTAGAGGCATTTCCAGCGGACCTTCTCATCCACGATAATGTCTTTTGCCGAGATGACAGCCGCCCGGTTGACACCTTCCAACCCTTCCATCTTCTTACGCAGCGTCTCCAGGTCTTCTTGCAGCTGCACCTCAAAGGCTTTTTCGGCCTGATACGTCGGCATGAAGTCTTTCTTGATTTTTGTCACTTCTTCCTCCTATAGACCGAAACGATTGTGAAGTGTTGGGTTTCAGCCTGTGGTTGATGTCCTCTTCTGTTTACAATAGAAATCTGATTCCGTTAATTGTTAGCCGTCGCTGCATTACCAAAGAATCCGTATCTACAATCTGTGCTTCAAACGTTGCGTCAACCGGATCATATCTATAGGTTTTAAGACCTGTAGAATCAACCCTTCGAACCCCTTTCTCCAGCTTGTTTGGAGATGATCCATTACCGCTTACGCAACTTCTCATCTGCTTCCTTGAGCATCTCATCGCCTGTCGTCCCTTCTGAATAGACGGCAATCTGCCTAGGATACCTCCGGCGCGGCCTCTTCGAGAGAAAGGCGGCTCGTTTCGGGCAGGCATTTTGCCACGATCACCGGCGCCAGAAATGCGACTACGGCGAGGTATGGTATCGCATCCCAATGGGAGCCGACTAAGTCATAGAAACGGGATTCGGCCCACAAACCGACAACGCTGCCAAGCGTTACCAGAACCGTCACGGCGCCCGAGGCGGTTGATCTGTAGGATGTGGGGAACAACTCGTTTCCGAAGACATTCAGGACCACCTTTCCGCCATTGCCGAAGAATAACATGCCGACCCATAGCGGGGGGAGAAACCAGCCAGACCCCTTGTAGAAACCGATTACAAAGAGCGGATGCAGCAGCAGAAAGATTCCTGCAATTCGACGGCGCCCCTTTCGATCGGACAACCTTCCCGCCCACGCATTTCCCATTAAGGGGACGAGTCCACCGACGAATGACAACGCTGAGAAATGCCAAGGCGCCCAACCGTGGGCCTCCTGCAAATACTTTGGGGTAAAAAACACCGATGCGCTTGTCGAAAAAGCGAGTAGGAGGGACACACTGCCGATAGCTGCAAACCGACCGGGATACATCTTTACCAGATTCAGAATGGGTGTGATAGAATCTCGAACGAAGCTTTGGGCCGCCTTCTGGTCCCTGTGGTTCTCGAAGCGTTTTGTTTCCGGCATGGATCTTCGAAGCCAGGCGACAATAGCCAACGGCAGCAATCCCACGAGATACATGGCTCTCCAGCCCATCGGTAACTTATCGATAAAGGCAAAAAGCAAAAGCGCAAGTCCGCCACCAAGGCTGCCGACAGCTGCCAGCGCTCCGGTCGCCCAGCCGCGATGCTCGGATTCGATCTCCTCTGCAATCACCACATAGGCCAGTGCCACTTCAGCAACGGCAAAGGCCCGGGCTAGAAACTGAAACATGATAAAGGTTTTTGCATCCGTTGAAAACGCAGTTGCCCCGGTGAGGATCGTGTAACCCACTATGGTGAACAGCAGTATCTGCCGCCGGCCGAAGCGATCTGCAGCAATCGACAAAAGGACCGCCGGAAACGCGCCCATGCTAACAAATGCACCCAATTCCCCAAGTCTGTTTTCCGGGATGCTCAAGGCCTCCTGGATTTGCTTCAAAGCCAGCGAAAACAAGTAAACATCATATGTCTCAAAGACGGTTACAATGAAGATGAGAGCCAGCAACTTCCACTGTCTGGCAGTTAAGGCGGGGGCTTTGCCGAGCCAAGGGAAGTTTTTCATCCACTTGGCAACGTACTTTTCATCGCCATCGGGATCATCCTGCTGATGCTGCATGTCTTCCACTATCAACTCCCCGTCACTTCCATCAAACAGCGGGCCATTAACCGCCAGCGTATTGCTCGCATTTCTGAATCTGGTAGGTCTGCATTTCCGGTGCCAGGTCTGTAAAATAGCCCTGGAAGCCGCCGATTCTTATCTTCAAGTCCTTATATTTTTCCGGCTCTTTTTGGGCCGCCTTGAGCTTTTCACAGTCGTTGATGCTGATGGTGAGCAGTTCGCCTCGTTTTTCTACAAATGAAGTGATGTAGGCTTCTAACTGGTTGAGCAGACTGGCGCGGTTATCCATAGCAACATCCAAAGGGGCGCCGTTGGGTACGTCAACCAAGGGCAGTTTGCAGTAGGAATTGAGGGCTGCTGTTTGACCGTTTGCGGCCCTGCCAACCGAAGGCGAAGCGTTTGAGCTGATTGGCTGGTGGTCAAGGCGGCCATCGGGCGTAGCACCGATAATGCCGCCAACAGGGACATAGGACTGGAAAGTGCCCAGCGCAACGGGGAATTTGAGATGGCTGTTTTTCACCCGATCGGCATAGTAGCGCACCCTCTCAACGCAGTACGCGACGATTTCCCGGGCGATATCGTCCGGGAAATCATCGTCGTTGCCATAGGCCGGGACTTTTGTCATCACCAATTGCCGGAGGGGCTCTTTGTCCTGCCAGTTGTCTTTGACGGCATCCAGCATCTCCGGCAAGGGGATGGCCTTTTCGTCAAAACACAGTTTCTTAATGGCCGCAAGGGAATCGGCTGTGTGGGATAGCCCGGAGAAAACAGGCGCATGGAAATTGTGCGTTACACCCTCTAAAGTCAGGTCTTTTCCGGATTCAATCGGGCCTTCCATCAGGGCCGATATCAGCGGCAGCGGCGCGATTTCATAGAGACGCTCATCCCGGAACTCATCGATGCACTCGATAAACCGTCCGATGTGCCGGTCCAGCCGCTCTTTGAATGACGCCATGAGTTCTTCAAAAGATCCCATGCCGTAGGCATCCGGCGGTGTGGCGCCGGCGTAGGGATCAAACGCTTCCACGTAGGGACGAGCAAATGGTGGTTGAACATCACCTTCCCACCTTTCCGGAAACAGCGCCCGGTCCAAAGCCTCCACAAGGTTGATCATACCGTATTTAAAGTTGGTTCTTCCCTGGGAATAGATCTCCCAGCAGCCGTCACTGGTATAATCCCTTGCATGCTCAATCGA
>JAZFSW010000566.1:0-4038 GCA_036446375.1 Desulfobacterales bacterium
GGTGAGCTTGAAAAAACAGAAATCAAAGTCAAAACCTATACCGAATATCGGGAATACTACATCTATCTGCTGATACCCGCTTTGGCAATGCTGGGCATCTGGATAGTCCTGTCAAACACAAGGTTTTTGCGCATCCCATGAAAGAAGCCAGATACGACATACGGTTCCCTGCGTGCCGGGAGGGCAGCATCCGATGAGATTTGTCAGACTTGAAATGCTGTTTCTCATATGGACGATACCGGTGTTCTTCATGGTGTTTCTTTACGGCTGGAAGAAGCGTCGGAGGATCCTTCTCAGATACGCGTCACAAAAGGGCCTTGATGCGATCGCACCGGAAACCCTTTCGGCAAGACGCGCCATGAAAGCCGCCCTGATGCTTGCCGCGTTGCTCTTTGTGATTATCGCCCTGTCCGGCCCCCAGTATGGCTATCGATGGCAGGAGGTGCAACAGAGGGGTATTGATATTATTGTCGCCCTGGACTGTTCCCGGAGCATGCTGGCCACAGACATCAAACCAACCCGATTGGACAGGGCCAAACGAGAAGTATACGATCTGCTGGCCCTGTTGAAAGGAGATCGGATCGGACTGGTTGCTTTTGCCGGGACCGCTTTTCTCCAGGCGCCCCTGACCTTGGATTATGAGGGATTTCATATCTTTCTGAGCGCCCTGTCGCCGGATTTTCTTCCGGTGGGCGGCACAGACATCTCTGGCGCCATCGAAACAGCCCTGTCGGCATTCGACGAAAAAACCGATTCGCAAAAAGCGATCATTCTCATCACCGATGGTGAAAACACCGGCAAGAGCGATCCAGTGGCAGCAGCCAAGGAAGCAGAAGCTGCCGGTGTAAAGGTCTTTTCCATCGGGGTAGGCAGGCCAGATGGTGTGCCGATTCCCGGCAAAGCCGGTGGATTCCAGAAAGATGATAGGGGAACCATCGTGCTGAGCCGCCTTGATGAAGATACGCTGAAGAAAATCGCGGCCTTAACCGGTGGTACCTATGTCCGCTCCATAGTCGGAGACATGGATCTGGATAGGATCTATACCACAGAGATTCGTGGCAAGATGGAACTGTCGACGCTAACCAGCGGTCGAAAACAGATATGGGAAGACCGTTTCCAGTGGTTTGTCGCCCTGGCCATCATTGCATGTATTCTCGAAGGCCTGCTGCCCTTAACCCGGAAATCGGCAACCGCTACGCTTGTCCTCGTTTGCTTTCTGCTGTTGACTTTCCCGGCCCATGCGGAAAGTTACCGGGAAAGCATGCAAAAGGGCCTAAGTGCTTACGACAGGGGGGATTACGAGTCCGCATTGACCCATTTCACTGCGGCACAACTGGAAAAGCCGGACGACACCGGGGTATCCTACAATCTCGGCAATACCTACTATATGATCGGTGACTATGATTCGGCTGCAAACCATTTCAAGGCTTTGGAGAAGACCCAGGACAAAGCACTTCGGCGGAAGGTCCTGTATAATCTCGGGAATGCGAATTTTCGGAAACAGATGCTTGATGAAGCGATAGAAAACTACCAGGAGGCGCTCACAGTCGATCCGGTGGACATCCAGACCCAGCAGAATCTGGCCTACGTCAAGAAGATGAGCGAGATGCAAAAAGAGCAGCAGAAACAGCAGGGGGACAGCAATGAGGATAAGGATAAGAAAGATCCTTCCGACAACGATCCATCCGAGTCCGGCCAGGGGGATTCCCAGGAGAAGGACGATCCGGGAACACCGGATCCCTCAGAACAGCAGGGAAAGGATAATGCGGACAATTCGGAAAACCAGCCCCAGCCCTCCTATGGCAAGGAAATGGACAGCGACGCGTCGTCTGAATCCACGCAGCCCCCGGCAGACAGTGAGGCCGATGAGAATCAGGCGCCCCCTGCCGGATCGACCGGCACCCAGCCCGATGAAATGACCCGCAGCCCAGATGAAAAGAAACAGGCAGAACGAGCCCTGAACCGGTTGAAGGATCAGCCGGGAAAAGCCATGATCCCGATGGTCCGCGGCAGGCATGTGGAGAAGGACTGGTAATGAAACGCTGCACATCAACAGGCTTTCTCGTCTCCATCCTTCTGGTGATCGGCCTTTCACAGCCGGCACGGGCTGCCGATATCCGCGCATTTGTCGATCGGACATCTCTGAATCCCGGTGAATCGGTTCAGTTGACGGTAACCAGCAGCAGCGGTGAAGCCGATGTGGATATCTCTTCCCTTCGGGCTTTCAGGGTGTCATCCAGGGGGTCCAGTTCCTCAGTTCAGATCGTAAACGGCAGGGTCTCCCGGGAGATCTCTTATAATTATCTCCTGTTTCCCCTAAAGAAAGGCCGGCTTATTATACCGGCACTTACCGTTGTGGCCGATGGCAAGGTCTATCACACCCGGCCGATCGCAATTACCGTTTCAACGGCACCGGGAAAGGAGCGCACCAACGATATCTTTGTTGAAGCCGAAATATCCGATGCGGCTCCCTTCGAAGGCCAACAGATCACGTACAGCTTCAAGCTTTTCCGGTCGGTTCAGATTGCCAATGCCAAATTCCAGAAACCGGCATTTTCCGGCTTTACCGCTCAGGAGATCGGGGACCAGAAATCATATCAGACGGTGGTATCCGGACGTCGATACGATGTTTCAGCATTGACCTATGTTCTCATCCCCTTAATTCCCGGTGAAAAAACCATCGAGCCGGCCATCCTGGAATGCGATATTGTCCGGCCGAACAAGAGACGGCGGAACCATCCCTTTGATTCCTTTTTCAATGATCCTTTTTTCGGTCGTTCAAATGTTGAACCGAGAATCATCGAGACCAAACCCTTGACCGTTGACATAAAACCATTGCCGGCCGACAAAGGAACAGTGAAATTTTCCGGCCTGGTGGGGGATTTCCGGATATCGGCCCACCTGGATAGCGATACCCTCGAGGTGGGCGACTCGGCGACGCTGTCTGTGGCCATTGAAGGTAAGGGCAATATCATGGATGCCGAAGAGCCGGAAATCACCGTGCCCGGTGCCTTTAAGACCTACAAGGACAAACCGGAAGAAGACCTCCAGCTGACCATGGCGGGCTACTCGGGCAAGAAGATCTTTCGGATCGCCCTGGTGCCGATCGAAGCGGGGACCTATCGATTGGCCCCGATCAACCTGCGATATTTCGATATCGCAAAGGGCCGATATCTGACGCGTTCCACGGCATCGATACCCCTTGTCGTTCTCCCAGCCAAAGAAAAGACGTCCCTCGCCGCATTTACCCCTTTAACGCCGGATCGGAAACCGATTAAGAATAAAGTTGAATTTACCGGCAGAGACATTCTCCCGCTAAATGAGAGCCTCGATGCTATTAAGAACCACCGGTCCGTCTCTTGGCAACTGTTTATGCTGTTTCTTCTCGTACCGGCACTGGTCTATGCGGGGGTGAGAGGCATCCTAGAAATCACGGGGAAAAGCGATGATCCGGCATCTCGCATGGCCAAACGGGCAGACAAAGCGCTGAATGCTGCCCGGCATGCCCTCAATCGCGCCGATGCAGCCGACATCGAAGGGGCTGTCTTTACGCATCTGTATCGTGCTCTGGTGTCGGCTGTACTTTCCAAAGCCGGCAACCCGGGAGAATCGTTGACCTATGCGGAAGTTAAGCACATTCTCCATGCCCGGGGCTATGGTGACGATATGTGCCGGGAAGCCGCTCGCCTTCTCGAAAGAATTGAATCGGCAAGATTCGGCGGAGCTACCGGCGGAACACCCACAGAAAAAGGCCTCTATACCGAAACCAAAGCGTTGGTGAGGCGTCTATCTAAATCATGACTCATAAACGAAGAACCATTCTATGGCTGGCCGTGTTCTGCGGATGGTGGGCAACCTCTTCCCGGGCTGTTGAATTGCCCCAGACATTCTTAAAAGGTGTCGAATACTACCACGCCGGGGATTACCAAGCAGCGATCGATCGGTTCCTGGAAATTGCCGATGCCGGCATAAGCAGCGACATTCTTTCCTACAATCTTGGCAATGCCTATCTGAAAAATGGCGATCTGGGAGTTGCGA
>JAZFSW010000567.1:0-2408 GCA_036446375.1 Desulfobacterales bacterium
CTCCTATCAAACCTGAATCGATGGTATCCTGCCACGGGTCGGAACCCAGGTGTTTTTCAAGTTCTGATTGATGGTCCGGTGTATAGTGGCTCAGATCCGGGTGCCCAGGTAGATTCCCTTTCGAAGAAGTCGCAAGCGGGCCAGGGCTAACCATAGGATTATTCTCCACTTCAAGTGTATTGCAGCTGCAATGTGGAATGATTGTGCCGGCGTAAACCATGAATCGGGAGCAGCGGCGATGTGCTGATGGCCATGGGTCGGAACAGCCCGATTCAATCGATGTCTTCACGATTTGGCAAGCGATGATCTCTCTGTGCCTTATTGCATATAGATCTGTATCCAAACGATGCAGCGATGTCAAATGGTATCCCTACCTTGGGTGGAATCCCGCAAGGCGGGATTCAGAGCTCTATATTCGACATGCGCTTTGGTCGTCTTTCATATTGACATGCCTAGGCAATTCCCTTAGATCTCAGTGGGTTTTCTTTCTTACCCGACCACCGGCCATTATCGCCAATGCCTGATTCTCAAGGGGCCGAGGATGGCAAGGGTTCGCGTGACACGCAGTGACATGTAGTGACACATAGTGACACGTAGTGAAGCGTAGCGCTAACCGTAGCGCTAACCGTGGCGCTCAATGTCAGAATAAACAGAGGATGCCATGCCTGATTCAGAGATCTGTTTTCTCACGGCAACGGAATTGACCCGGCGGATTCGATCCAGGGAACTCTCCTGTCGAGACGTGATGGGCGCCCATCTGGCCCAGATTGAGCGTGTCAATCCCCATGTGAATGCTATTGTTACCTTGCTGGCCGATCAGGCCATGGATCGAGCGGCCGATGCCGACGAAATGCTGGCGCGTGGTGAGACGATCGGTCCCTTACATGGGCTTCCCGTGGCGCACAAGGATCTGCACCAGACCCAAGGGATTCGCACCACGTTGGGTTCTCCCATTTTCAAGGATTCCATCCCGGATCAGGATGCGATCATCGTGGAAAGGCTGAAGCGGGCCGGTGCGATTACCATCGGTAAAACGAACACGCCAGAGTTTGGACTCGGATCGCAGACCTACAACGAGGTGTTTGGCGAGACCCTTAATCCCTATGATACCACCAAGACCTGTGGCGGCAGCAGCGGAGGGGCAGCGGTTGCTTTGGCGTGCGGAATGATACCGATTGCAGACGGAAGCGATATGGGCGGATCGCTGCGTAATCCTGCCAACTTCTGCAATGTGGTGGGTTTCCGCACCTCACCGGGCAGAGTCCCGGTATGGCCCGGTATAAGTGGATGGTCATCCCTATCGGTGCAAGGCCCGATGGCGCGTACCGTGGCCGATGCGGCGCTGATGCTCAGCACCATCGCCGGACCGGATCCGCGGATGCCCATTTCACTCACAGAGCCGGGAGAGATCTTTCGGCGTCCGTTGGAACGTGATTTCAAAGGCGTGCGGATCGCCTGGAGCCGAGACCTGGGGGGTCTGCCCGTGGATCCGCGTGTTACGGCGGCAATTGATGGGCATCGCCACATATTTGAATCACTGGGGTGTGTTACAGAAGATTGCCAGCCGGATTTTGCCGATGCAGATGAGATTTTCAAGGTGTTTCGTGCCTGGCTTCTTGAGCTCAAGTATGGCGAACTTCTCGATACGCCCGGACACAGGGAGCAGATGAAGGAGACAGCGATCTGGAATATTGAGGAAGGAAGAAAGTTGACCGGGCCGCAGATCGGTCAAGTGGAACGCAAGCGAACCGAGCTCTACCACCGTGTCAGGAAATTCATGGATACCTATGAATACCTGATTCTGCCCGTGAACCAGGTCCCGGCATTTGATGTAAAGCAGCGCTATATTGAAAAGATCAACGGACAGGAGATGGCCACCTACATCGACTGGATGAAATCCTGCTATTATATCTCGGTCACCGGTCATCCGGCCATTTCGGTGCCCTGCGGCTTTACACCCGAAGGTCTTCCCGTGGGGGTCCAGATCGTGGGCCGGCATCAGGACGATTGGGGGGTGTTGCAGCTGGCATGGGCGTTCGAGCAAGCCACGGGGTACTGGCGGCAGGGGCCGGGTATTGTTGCGGCCAATTCGTGATGGGTGTTATCTCCAGGGAAGCTGACGGTCTGACTGCGAAAGATTCTCCGTCCTGGCTTTACCACGGATTCTCACGGAATTTCACAGAAATGATAGGGGCCTGACAAACTGCCGATCTGCTGTTTCTGTGGCCCCTTCCGTGTTCTTTCCGTGGTGAAAAAGAACTGTGAACCATATGAGAACGAAAGGACCTTGTGTGGCGATAAGAACATCAGGCGTCGTAAAGAAAACTGCGATCGTTATCGGCATAGAACTTGTCATTGCCTTGATTCTATCGTTACAGACCCTGTCCTTTGGGCGGGGTCATGTGATT
>JAZFSW010000568.1:0-4888 GCA_036446375.1 Desulfobacterales bacterium
TGATCACTCTCTTCTGTTTTCCTTCATCCGTTTTCGCGAGAGCTGAGGAGTCATTTGAAAAGACACTCAACCTTGACAAGGATGGAAAGGTTTTCCTGGAAAATATAGCCGGGGATATCACTGTCAAAGGATGGAACAAGAAAAAGGTGCTTGTAAAGGCACGCAAGGTGGCACGGCACAAAGAGGATCTTGATAATGTTACCATTGATATCAGCGGGACAAACGATACCGTGAGGATTGTCACCAGGCATCACAAGAGCGGATGGTCCGGTTCTTCAGGTGTGTCGGTGGATTATGAACTCTTTGTACCCAAGAAAGCGTCTGTGGACGTAGAAACGGTGAGCGGCAGCGTAGAAGCCACTGAAATTGGTGGGTATCTTGGCATAACAACGGTTAGTGGAGATTTAAAGATTACCGACGCTCAAGATGGTGTTAGAGCCAGAAGTGTAAGCGGAGATGTAAAGATCGTGAATTCCGGCGGCAGAGTCAGGGCCAAAAGCATAAGCGGAAAGATCGATCTCCAGACCATTACCGGTGAAGCTGATTTGAAAACAGTTTCCGGCGATATTGCGATACGCGACATTCGGGGGTCCGTTGAAGTGACGAGCGTAAGTGGTGACATTGAGATGGAGGGGGTTTCGAAAGCCGAAAATGTAGAGGCGAAAACCGTACAAGGAAGCATAGAATACGAGGGAGACCTCGAGGGGAAGGGCAACTATGAGCTAAAAACCCACAGCGGGGATGTCTCCATGAAGCTCCCGAAAAACGCACACTTTGAATTAAAGGCCAAAAGCTTGAGTGGGGAGATAGAGTGTGATTTCAAGGTTCAAATCTCCGACAAGCGTTCGGACAAGAGACTTCAGGGCGTCGTGGGGAAGGGGGGTGCCCGCCTTCATCTCTCCTCGTTTAGCGGTGATATAACAATAGGGAAGAAATAATACTGTTGGCCATAGATTTCCGATCTATTGACAAATATATAGAAATATCAGATAAATCATGATCTTAGACTCAATTGACATATCTCTATCCCCGGTCCCAAATGTTTTCAGGTATCCAGCCCCCATGGAGAGGATCTAATGGCCACTGAAGGCTACAAGCGGAAACTGTCAGCCATCTTCAGCGCCGATGTCGTTGGCTATGGCCGTCTCATGGAAGAAGATGAAACGGCAACGGTCCGGACCCTGGAAGCCTATCGAGATACCATCGCCATCATTATCAAACAGCACCGGGGAAGGATCATCGATTCTGTGGGAGACAATATCCTGTCGGAATTTGCCAGTGTCGTCGATGCTGTTCAAAGCGCGGTAGAGATTCAACTGGTAATTAAGGCCAAGAACGCCGATCTACCTGAGAATCGTAAGATGGAGTTTCGGGTCGGCATTAATCTGGGCGATGTCATCGAAGAGGGAGATCGCATATATGGTGATGGCGTCAATCTGGCTGCCAGAATAGAGACGATGGCCGACCCGGGAAGTATCTGTATATCCGGAAGTGCGTATGAGCAGATCAAAAGCAAGTTGGCGCTTGGATATGAGGATCTGGGCGAACGGACAGTGAAGAATATTTCAACGCCCGTTCGCGTCTACCGGATACCGATGGATTCTCGCGCGGTGAGTGGCGCAGGCATCACAAAACGCGGCTTGGCAAGATTTCGGTGGGTGGCGCTATTATTGGCCGGGCTTGTCATCGGGATCGGCGTCATATCCACCTGGAACCACTTTTCAGAGACCTTAACCCGGTCATACGTTGCTACGCCGGAAACTGCTTTCACCAAGGAAGCAGAGACTTCACTAACCGGACAGCCCTCCATTGTCGTTTTGCCCTTTGAAAATATGAGCGGCGATCCGGAGCAGGAATACTTCGTAGCCGGCATGGTTGAGGAGATCGTGACCAAGCTATCCATGAATTCAGCCCTTCCCATGATTGCCGGCAATCCGTTGTTCTTCTACAAAGGGAAACAGACGAAGAGACAGCAGATAGCCGATGAGTTGGGTGCACGGTATATTGTGTCCGGCAGTGTCCGGAAGGCAGAAGACCAGGTGCGGATTACGGCTCAACTGATTGACGCAATATCCGGGAATCACATCTGGGCAAAAACATACGACCGTGAATTGAGAGATGTCTTTTCTCTTCAGGATGATGTTTCGCAGCAGATTGTTGCCGCTCTCAATCTTAAGTATGCTGAAGCAGAGCAGGCCCGTGTCCGGCGTATCCCCACCGATAGCCTCACTGCATATGGCGCCTTTCAGCGCGGGGCGAGCCATTCCTTTCGATATACCAGGGAAGGAAGCGCACAAGCACGGAAGATGTTTCAGCGTGCCATTGCGCTGGATCCGGAATACGCTCTTGCCCATGCATCCCTTGGAAACACGCATCTATTGGATTACACATTTAAATTTTCTCAAGGGCCTCAGGCACTTGAGCAAGCCATTATGCATTTAAAAAAAGCGATATCTCTGGACGACTCCCTATCCATTGCCCATGCTACAGTCGCCAATGCTTACCGAATGAAGGGGCAGATTGAGCTGGCCATGGCCGAGGTGGGAAGGGCGATCTCGCTAAATCCCTATGACGCTGAGGGTCATTACATGTTGGGCGCCATTCACAATACCCTTGGGGAATCGGAAGATGCCCTTGAAGCCATCCAGAAGGCAATGCAGCTTAATCCTTACTATCCGGGTAGATACCTGATTGGATTGGCCAGGGCATATCGCGACTTAGGCAAGGATGAGGAGGCCATCAGGGCGCTGAACGAGGCCGTTGCGCGTGATCCGGACTATACCCTGATTCATAGCGAACTGGCGGCCCTGCGGAAAGCGGGATTGTAGGGGCCCTGCGATAGGGCTACAGTGTCCAGCCATCCCGATACCGGTAGTGAAGGAACGCATTTGCTTCCGGGTGATTGGGAAAGGTCATATGCCTGGAATCCCACTGCAATTCCGTTCCCGGCATTCTCTGGGCGATATCGCCTATCAATGCAATTTCTGTCAAGCGTCCGCCATAGTCAAATCCTGATCGGGTGGGAGCCCCCCCTTTGCATGCCTCGTGCCACTCGATATGGTGTGCGAGGTTGTCAGGCATACCGGGACCCCTTGGGTCGGGTGCCTTGGTGCGGCCCGCCATGTATTCCTTCATTTTGGATTCGGAAACGATCCGCCATTCCGTGGCTCCGTGCGAACCATACAGAATCTTTCCCTTGTCACCGATCACCAGCCCACCGGTGGGTCCCGGACCCATTATCGGAATAAACTCCTCTGTATCTGCCAGTTCTTCCGGGCGTGGGGGCGTGTATCGATCCCCATCGTACCAATACATTGTGAGGGCAGGTCGTTGACCTCTTGCCGGAAACTCAAACCGGATCTTTGATGACTGCGGAAATGTCTCGCTGTGTTGCCGGGGATCGTATCCTGCCGCTTCTGCCTCGATTAGAGTGGGTGCTCCTAATTCCAGGGCCCAGAACACAGGATCCACGACATGACAGATGAAATCCCCGATCATGCCCGAGGAGAACGATCGCCAGGACCGCCAGGAACCGGGATGAAAGCTCGGGTTGTATTTCCTGTGAGGCACCGGCCCTAGCCACAGATCCCAGTCCAGGGTGTCGGGAACGGGGTGATCTTCCTTAAGGCGCGCAATGTTGGGGATCTGGCTGTAGTTAAAAGCGCCCTCCACCATATGCACTTCCCGCACCTCCCCGATGGCGCCGGATCGGACGCACTCATAGTGCTCGCGGTTTGTTTCGTAAGAGTGGCCCTGGTTTCCCAATTGGGTCGCCACGTTGCACGCTTCCGCCACCTCGTTCATCTTGCGCAGCTCATACACGGTATGGGCAAGGGGCTTTTCGCAATAGACATGTTTCCCGAGTTGCATCGCGGCGATGGAAATAACGGCATGGGTGTGGTTAGGGGTACTGATGATGACGGCATCGACCCCCTTTTCCTTCTCCAATAGCCGACGATAGTCCGTGTATACGGTCGCCTCAGGGGCATATTTGTGGATCCGGTTCGTCTGTGCTTCGTCTACGTCACAAAGGGCAACGATTTTCGCGTCGGTGCGGCCCGTGGTCCGCATGTTTGCATTGCCCATCGATCCCAGGCCTATCAACGCCACGTTGAGCGTGTCGCTTGGGGGAGGCTTGCGGGCGGCTGCTTCCTCTTTCATCTGGCTCATCAGGTTCTCCTTATCGATCGTTAGACTGTAGGTATGTTGCAGGTTCATCGAACATGGCAAGAATGCGTTTGCGTGTCAAGGAAGATTCTTTTGGGGTCGGCGCCAACTTGACAACACCGGATGGCTCTGATATCTGCTCTCTGCATTGTTTCGACGTGGCTGGCTAGGCCGCTCAATCGATCCGTATTTTGGTCTTGTAGAGTTGTATATATAATAAAAACAAATTGTTAATTCATTATCTGTTTCTGATCCATCCGAAGGGGGACCTGTGACATTCACGATATTCAAACGAGGATTCTATCTTCTCTTTGCCAGCATAGCTGTTTTTTTCTCATTTTCCGGTTTTGCCCATTCCCAGATCATTGGGGCGGGCGAGTATAAGTGTTGGACACCTAGGGAAATCATCAATGACCCGACGGTTGATTCCCAGGAAGCAGCGAAACTTGTCAGCGGCTTCTGCAAGTACCAGGGCAAGGGAATCAATGGTCAGATGGCGTTTTCGAGACTCGATCAGATCCCTCAGCGGATCATAAAAAGGGGTGCACCCAATGTGGTAAGCTATATGGAACCCAGAGCGAATAGTTCCGATTACACCCTCTTGTGGTGGATCGAGGGGGATAATCCCAATGAGGTCCATCCGGCAAATCACGTCATCGGGAAACAGCTCCAACTGGCTGATGTAAGAACCCCGCTCACAAGAATCCCAAGTGTGGAGATC
>JAZFSW010000569.1:0-5599 GCA_036446375.1 Desulfobacterales bacterium
GAGACAATGACTTGGCTAAATGACTTGGCCGTATCATCGGACTTGGTCGGCGAGCAGGTCGCAAATGGCATCCTCAATGATGAGATGTATATCTTCTGCGATGGCGGCGGAACGCGGGATTTGATTGAGAAGCGCACGAAAGCCATCTTCGATGCCCTCGACAGGCAGTTTCCGAAATAGCAGACTACCGGTGATAAACAATGATGCACTCGTAAAAAGGATGACCGATGGCTGATATGAAAATCATACTAGACGGTATTGAGGCGGACGCTCAGGAAGGGATGACGATTCTGGAGGCGGCTGAAATACAAGGCATTGATATTCCGAGCCTGTGTCATGCCCGGGAGCTTCTCCCCCAGGGCGTGTGCAGGGTCTGCGTCGTTGAGGTGGAGGAGGGGATGAAGACGTTGGTGGGCGCTTGTCACACCACCGTATCTCCCGGCATGACCGTCCAAACACACTCATCCAAAGTGCTTGCCGCGCGCAAGGCCACTGTAGAGCTGCTGCTGACGGCCCACACAGGGGACTGCGTTACGGACACGAATGCAAAAAACTGCGTCCTGCACAACCTGGCATCGGACCTCGAGGTGGGCCCCCCCAGGTTCCGTGTCAGAAGCGCGCGCAACTATCCGGTAGAAGCGGTAAGCCCATACGTGCGGCGCGATCTTTCAAAGTGCATCATGTGTCGCAAGTGCATCGGCGCGTGTAGGGAGATCGCAGGGAAAGGTCTTTTCAGCACTGGCTACCGTAGCTTTGAATCGAAGATCGTATTCGGCAGGGATGATCCGCTTGACACCGAAGAATGCCGTGATTGCGGTATCTGCATAGAGCATTGCCCGACCGGTGCGCTCTCTGTGCCACCGGCGATTTCCGGGGAACCCGCCGATAACCACAGCAGTACGGTATCCGGAAAAGCGAACGCAGATGCAGATCCGCCGAAGGGCGCGGATCGATCCGATCTATTGAATCTGTTGAAGATGGCAAAGGGACAAGAGGGCTTTGTGTCGCCTGATTCGCTTTCTCAGATCGCAGAAGATCTTCATATCCCCATTAATGAGGTGTACGGGGTTGCCACCTTCTACTCCTTTCTTCCTGTGGAACCGATCGGCCGCAACCTCATTCGGATCTGCAACAATCTTCCCTGCTATCTCAAGAACGCGGCCACGATCGTTGAGAGCGTGGCAAAGGAGATTGGGATATCCCCCGGCGAGACAACGGCAGACGAAAGATTTACCTTTGAGCTGACCAATTGTATTGGCGCCTGTGACATGGCACCGGCAATGCTGGTCAACGACGATCTTCACGGACATCTAACCCCGGAGAAGATTCGCGACGTTTTGAAGTCGTATACTTAGCAATCTTGTACGCAGATATGCTCACATACTCTGGGCATGTCTAGCGCTTCATCCCGCTTGCAGCGGTTCTCCCGCTCACAGCGGGATCTTACCGCAAAGATCGCAGAGACAGATAGTCTGTTCTCTGCGTTCTCGGTGCTTTACGCCGTGGCGTCTCTGCGGTGAGTTGAACTGAATAGCCATCCCGGTCAGGAGGAAACCGTGTCCAACCAGATTGTTTTGAGAAACTGCGGAAAGATTGATCCTCTAAACATATCGACCCATATCGCCTGCAACGGCTTTGAGGCCCTGGGGAAAGCCTTGACGACCATGTCACCCGAGGAGATCATCGAGGAGGTAAAGACTTCGAATCTTAAGGGCCGCGGAGGAGCAGGGTTCAGCTCCGGCCTCAAATGGGAGTTGGCGAGGAATGCAGCAGGAGATCAAAAGTACCTGATCTGCAACGCCGACGAAGGGGAGATGGGCACCTTCAAGGATAGGCATATCCTGGCGGGAGACCCGTTTACGCTCATCGAAGGCATGGCGATCGCCGGTCACGCCATAGGCGCTGATAAAGCATATATTTATCTGCGTTCCGAATACCACTATCTTCTAGAAAAAATCATCAATGCAGTGGACCAGGCAAAGGGAAAAGGATTCCTCGATCACCTGGACATCGAGATTCAGGAAGGCGCCGGCGCCTACATATGCGGCGAAGAGTCGGCTCTCATGAAGTCCATAGAGGGTCTGCGTGGAGAGGCCCGTATCAAGCCGCCATTTCCCACGGACAGGGGTCTTTTCGGCTGTCCGACAATCATCAATAATGTGGAAACCCTCATGAACATCCCGTCTATCATACGAAAAGGCGGCGAATGGTTCAGACAGATCGGTACCGGGAAAAGTGCCGGCACAAAGGTTTTCTCGGTCAGCGGGGATGTGGAAAGACCCGGTGTGTATGAGCTGGAAATGGGGAGCAGTTTGAAGGAGCTGGTGGTGGACCTGGCTGGTGCTAGTGAGGTAAAGGCCGTGCAGGTGGGAGGTGCCACCGGCAGGATTCTGCCCGGCGCCATGCTTGAGACCCCCCTGTCTTACGAGACGGTTCTTGGCTCAGGGGGTGTTGTCGTATTCGACCGGAGCAGGAGTATTGTGGAAATGGTCGCCGGCGACATCTCATTTCTTGCAGAAGAATCCTGCGGTCAGTGCACGCCCTGCCGGGAAGGTACCGAGGTGATGCTCGAGATATTCGGGAGAATGGAAACGCTCGGGGCCACAGCAAACGACATCGATGCTTTGGAGGACCTTTCCAGCGGCATGATGCTCTCCTCCCTGTGCGGACTGGGTCAGGCCGCACCGATTCCGGTTTTGGATTCTCTGAAGTACTTCAGGGATGAGTATGAACAACGCGTCGAGCAGGCCGGGTTCGTAAAGAATATCATGTGAAATTATCGAGAACGAAACTAGATAGACGACCAAAAGACTTGTTCTCTCGCAAAGACGCAAAGACGCAAAGAAAAGACTCTAATTGCTGGTGGTAAAGGGCGATGATTTGCACCTGAATCGCATAGGCGCAATCCATCAAGAGTTACCTCTGTGTTCTCTGTGAGTCCCGCTGAAAGCGGGATGAGAGATGGAAATGTAGTTCCATACAATGGTTCGGGATTATCGCAGGCTACTAACAGAGGTGATCGCAATGGCTGCAAATGTTGAGATAGAACAGAAGTTCCTTTGTCCCTATTGCTCGGACGCGTCCGAGACGTTCGAGGTGCTGAAAGCACATGTGCTTTCGAGCCACAAATCCGAGCTTGTGCCTTCCCCAAAGGGGCTCATTAACCTTACCATAAACGAGAGAGCATATGCACTGAATGTAGAGCCCGAATGGACGCTCTATCATCTGGTTCACGACAGGTTGGGACTGCTCGGGAGCAAGCAATTCTGCGATCGGGGCGCTTGCGGATCGTGCACGGTCATCATTGATGGCCGCCCGACACTCTCGTGCATGACACTGGCCATTGAGTGTGATGGCAAGCGTATAGAAACCATTGAGGGGATCGCTCAAAAGGAGCATCCATTGATCGAAAGCTATGTCAACAACCATGCCATGCAATGCGGGTACTGTACCCCCGGCTTCGTCGTCACGGCTAAGGCGCTCCTGGATAGGACACCGGATCCTTCGGAGGACGACATCAAGCAGGCCCTCGCCGGCAATCTGTGCCGATGCGGCACATATCCCCAGCACCCGATAGCCATACTCGAAGCAGTCGAGAAGATCCAGACGGGAGAAAAGGTGTGAAAAAGTTTGTCCACATAAACGCAACAACCGTGGAGGACGCGGTCCGGACCCTGGCACGCTATGACGGCAAAGCCAGTCCCATGGCCGGGGGAACCGACCTGCTCGGCAAGATGAAGGATGTGATTTTGCCCC
This sequence comes from Desulfobacterales bacterium, assembly GCA_036446375.1. Lineage (GTDB taxonomy): Bacteria > Desulfobacterota > Desulfobacteria > Desulfobacterales > JAZFSW01 > JAZFSW01. The sequence continues at coordinate 3,757 of JAZFSW010000569.1, forward strand.
GGTACCCCGAGGCCGTTGTCAATCTCAAAACGATTGAGGGCCTCGACGGGATTGATGAGAAGGACGGCGTCCTGAGCATTGGGGCGCTGACCCGGCTCAGGGATATCGCTGACCATCCGGTGGTCAGAGACCGGTACACAGCACTGGCTGAAGCCGCGGGCAGAACCGCGTCTCCCAATCTGAGAGAGATGGGCACTATCGGCGGAAACATCTGCCAGGATATCCGGTGTTGGTACTACCGGCATCCGGACAATCGATTCCCCTGTCTGAGAAAGGGCGGTGGAAGATGTTACGCCATCGATGGGGACAATCGCTACCATTCCATTTTCGGTGGGAGTGTGGAAGAGGGGTGCTATGCCGTTCACCCCAGCGACACGGCACCGGCCCTGATTGCCTTGAACGCTCGTATCAAGACATCGGCCCGGGAAGTCGATGCAGAAGATTTTTTCGATGTAAGGGTCTGCGGCACCACGATACTCGAGAGTGATGAGATCGTAACCGAGATCCACATACCCGAACCTGCCAGGGGCGCCAAGAGCGCGTTCCTGAAATTTGCACTGAGAAAGTCCATAGACTTTCCCATCGTGAACTGCGCGGCGATGATAGAAAGCAAGGGGTCTAAGGTGGCTTCAGCGAGAATCTGCCTGAATGCGGTCCATGTGACACCCTACAGGGCGCTGGGGGCAGAAGCCGCCATCGTTGGTCAGAAGATAACCGAAGCCAGTGCTGAATCAGCCGGCATTGCCGCAGTGGCGGATGCGCAGCCCATGTCTGGTAACGAATACATGGTCCAGATCGCCAAAACCCTGGTCAAGAGATCGATTCTGGCCTGTAAGTGAAGACCCAAATCACCGCAAAGTCGCAGAGGATGCGGAGAAGCATGCTTCTGTCTTTGTGCCTTAGTGCCTTAGTGGCATTCTTTCCGGATTAACCGGGTCAGGGAGCACGGATGGAGAAGACCTATCAGGAGATCAGACAGGACGGCGCATTTGTTGTGGGCGCGGACAAGACGGACACCGAGTTCCGCTCGATCGGACAGCGGGGGGTGCTCCGCCACGATGGATACGAGAAGGCCAGCGGGAAGGCGATATACACCAGAGACATACAGATTCCCGGCATGTTGTACGCAAGAGTGATGAGATCTCCCTATGCCCATGCCAGGATTCTGAACATGGAAACCCGAGGGGCGGAAGCGCTGCCCGGTGTTCGATCGATATTGAGATACGACGATCCGCTGATCCAGGGAAGGACCCTCAACGGCAGCGTGATGGGAACCCGAGAGATGGTGGGCGGCGATTTCGCGGACGGCTTTGGGAGCAAGCCGGTTGGTACCATTCTCGCTCAAGAGGCGTTCTTCGAAGGGCAGGCCGTGGGCGCTGTTGTCGTGGCCGATACCGAGGATATTGCCATCGAGGGGCTGCGCCTGATAGCGGTGGAGTGGGAGCAACTTCCCTTTGTATTGGATCAGGAAGAGGCCCTGAAGCCGGACGCACCGATTCTTCGCCCCGGTGCTCAGGACAACAGGCTCAATCCCTTCGGTGCCCTGATCGAACACGGTGACGTGGAGAAAGGCTTCGAAGAGGCCGATACGATCATCGAGTTTAGGGCCAGGAGACACGCGCACCTCTGGGCAGGTGCGGAGATGCCCAGCACCGTGGTTCGATGGTCCGGTGAAAACCTGGATCTGTGGGTACATGTTCAGCATCCCTATCTGGCCAAACGCTTTTTGGGGGAACAACTCGATATCCCCATGAACCGGATATCGGTGCACTCGCCGTACCAGGGATGCTCGTTCGGCGAGCGGTGCAACCCCTCCGACTTTTCAGTAAACGGTATGAATGTG
>JAZFSW010000570.1:0-5244 GCA_036446375.1 Desulfobacterales bacterium
CGGGCGTTTACCCATACTCTTCCCGCAGCCAGAAATATCGATTTCGTGTTAGATGTCGGCTCAGCGGCGACTTTTTCAAATTGCTGCATGGAACTGCCCGCCATCCGAACGATGGTTCTATCCGTCAAGGTAACCTCACATAAGGCCTCTTTACCGGTTCTCACATAATCACCCCCGACGATGGCCATATCGAAGTCGGCTTCACGCCACGTCTTGCCGTCGGATGAAACGGACACATCCCCGATCATAAAGGATAGGGTTCCTGCAACCGGGTCGGTCTCTTCAGCTGACCATGTCGTTAAGGTCAGAACAAGAGAAAGACAAATCGCCATTGCTATCATTTTTGTTTTCAAAATCATCGTCTCTCCTATGGGTTATCTACGCTCACGAGTGATTGCAGCGTACCCGATGGGTTCCTGGTTTCAGGAAGAAGCCCCCTGGGACGGCTCACTTGGTTTTCATGGTGTAGATGCCGTTCCAGTCTGCTTCCGGTGGATCCGCCTTGAACGCGTTACATCGTATCAGCATGGTCTTACTCGGTCCATCGTCGGGGTTCAATGCCAGCGCGGCGGTAAAGGCATCGATTGCATTATCCCAGTCCTGGGCTCTGTAGGCATTGAGACCGCTATGGTAGTGTTCAACCGTCTCGCGCACGCGATCGTCAATATCGTCCGGATAGCCGAGGATCTCATACACCTTGACCGGTTCCTGCTTGCCGACCACACCCACCGAATCGATTTCTCTGGATACCACCGCGTCACCGGCTTGCTCATAGGTTGTCTCGCCGATCAAGGTATAGATTCCGTAGATCTTGTTTACCCCTTCCAACCTTGAAGCGGTATTGACGGTGTTTCCCATCATCGTATAGTCCATACGGCTTGATGATCCCATGTTCCCCACAACGGCAGGACCGGTGTCCAGACCGATTCTCATCTCCAGTTCGGGTTTCCCCCGGTCCTTCCAGTCTTTACGAAGCTCTACCAGTCTCTTCTGCATGTCAACAGAGGCTTTGGCCGCCACCTCAGCATGATTATCCATGTCGATGGGTGCACCAAACATCGCAATGATCGCATCCCCCTCAAATTTGTCTACCGTGCCCTGATACTTCAGGACGATATCGGTCATTTCCGTTAGAAACTCGTTTAACAGGTCAACGAGTTCGTTGGGCGTCAGTTTTTCCGAGATACGGGTAAACCCTTGAACATCTGAAAAGAATGCGGTGATTTCCCGTTCTTCGCCGCCGAGGACCAGCTTCTCGGGTGAATCCATCAGCTGTTTTACAACGGTAGGGGCAAGGTAGGTTGAAAAGGCGCCTTTGATAAATCGTTTCTGCTTTGATTCCGAAAAATACTCATAGGCGGTGATACCCAGATATACCAACAGATAAGCCGACAGGGGATAGATAACATTCAGGATCCAGCCACTGCCTGCAAATACGCGGTGGCATAGCAGATAATAGCCGAAGAAAACCGCGCAGAAAGACAGGGCTCCAAACGTACTGCCTGTCCGCGGGAGCGAGATGCCGAGAAAAAGGCTGCCGACGATTATTGCCAGAATATCCAGGAGTTCGACCGCTGCAGGCTGGTAGACGAAATCCTCTGCCAGGATACTGTCAACGACATTGGCGTGAATTTCGAGCCCGGGAGAAATCTCAAAAGGGGTAAACCGCATATCATATACACCCATGGCCGTTACACCAACCAGGATGATCTTGCCCTTGACGTCATCTTTGGAAAAACGATCATTCAGGATATCGGTCGCTGAAATGGATGGGAAGGTATTCGCTTCACCCCGATAGTTGATGGAAATTCGTCCTTCCCCATCTGTGGGTATCAGCAATTCCCCGATCCGCAGCGCTTCCACGGTGCCATTGGCAAGCTCGATGGCGGGGGGCGTATCGAAAAATGCGCTAACCGACATAATGGATATGGGGGCATATCGTTCGTCTCTGAATTTGAAGACCGAAGGCAGGTGCCGCACAATATTGTCCTTGTCGGGGATCATGTTAAATGTGCCGGAATATTCTGCCGCATCTGAAATAACCCCGATATTTGACTGGGGTGCCAAGGCCTCGGGGAAGAGGATACTATCGTCCAGATCCGGGGACCGGGAACGAACGTAGACGTATCGGGAGTTGAGGATGTTCTCCTGATGAATAGGGATTTGCACTTCGTCGATATGTCGGGAACCTTCGAAGTCCATCTGAAAGAAATAACCGAGGACAATCTTGGCCTTCGAATTCTTAATGGCATCTGCAAGGAGCATGTCCTGGTCGGATTGGGCCTTAAGTTCCGTTAAATAATTGCCAAACCCTTCATTCTCGATTTCCCGTATTTCTGCTTCATGTCTGATATCTTCAACCGCTCTCAGCGCCCTGTTGTCATCCGGTTCAGACCAGACAATATCAAAGGTAATCACCGCTGCGCCGGCATCGGATAATTTGGCGATAAGCGTCGCCATTTTCTCTCTTGGCCAGGGCCATTTGCCCTCTCTTGCAAGGCTCTTCTCATCGATTACCGCCATGGTTACATATGGGCCGGGTGCGATTCTATCCCTGGCCGTAAACCGCAAATCGACGGTGATGAGCTCCACACGGCTGAGGAACTCAATATGGGACGCGTAAGCAGAAATGGCCAGCACAATGACGATAGTCGTAATGGAGAACGGATTCAATGAGAGAAGTTTTTTCATATGCAATCCAGCAAAGAAATCAACGAAGGGCGCCGGTGCTCAGGGTCCAAAGTAACGAAAGCAGCAGGTCCCAGAGGAATTTAGATATAACCGACCTGAATCATGGGCCATTCTGATGTATAGATCAATTTTGTTGACCTTTCCATTTTTTATATTGTAAGACTCCCTATAAGTCAACATCAGAACATAAAAGTGCCCCTGTCGTGACGGAGACCCCGAAGTGCACTATCGGCTTCCCGATGGTTTTGTAAGAAGTCCCGGGAACAGGTGTGTTGCACCATATATAGTGTTTTGCCGAGACCTTGACGTCAATATATGGTAGGCGAACGTTGGCGTTTCGACTCCCCCCCCGCGCTCAGCTTTTCTTACATGTTCGTTAAATTTGCTTGTATCAAATGGGCGAAACGATAGCGAAGGTCTGACGACAGGAAAATGAATTATATCGCAGGATCCATCGGCAGATGGGCTATCGGCTCGCTGACCCACATTATCGATATTCTGGCCTTCAATTACAGGATGTCGATGTTGTTCTTTCATCGTCCCCTGGAAGGCAGGGCCGTGATCCGGAAGGTCATCGTCGAACAGGTATATTTTACAGCCGTTCAGGCGTTTGGCCTCATCATCCCCATTGCGCTTATCATGGGTAGTACGCTGATCGTAGGATTTGCACGCCTATCCGGCCAGTATGACCTGGGGAAAGTGATGGTCCTGCTGGTCGTGCGGGAACTCGGGCCGTTGATAACCGCGATCCTGGTGATATTGAGATCTGCCACCGCTGTTACCACCGAGGTCAGCTACATGGTCGTTCTCAAAGAGATCGATGCGATTGAAATGGCGGGAATCGATCCCATGCGGATGATCACTCTACCAAGGTTCATCGGTATTACGACCGCCATACTGTGTATGTTTATCGTTTTTGACCTTGTGGCGATCATTGGTGGATATGCCATCGTGTGGGTCGTAACCTACATTAAGATGGGCGATTTTCTGGGTCAGATCGGAAAAGCGATAACCGGTGCCGACATTGCCGTCAGCGTCATCAAAGCCCTTTGTTTCGGTGTAACGATTACCGTTACTAGCCTTACCCATGGGTTTAGCCCCAAGAAACTGATGACCGAGATTCCGGAGAAGAACCCTAAAGCATTCATCGAGTGTTTCTTCTATTGTCTGGTCGTCAATGTAATCATATCGATTCTGTTCTATCTTTAGCGCAGGCCCTCAGGCGGCTGAATGTGATTGAACTGATTGACTATACTATCGCACCGGAAAGAGCCGGAAAAGGTCTTCGTGACGTTGATTTTTCGCTATCGAAAGGCGATGTCTGCGCCATCCGGACCGATTCGCCCGCTGATGCCGGCACGCTTCTCAAGGCCCTGGCAACACTGATCCATCCGGAAAGGGGCTCATACCGGTTAGAAGGCAACCTATTGGATTTTACGGATTACCGCAGCCTTCTTCCTATTAAGAAGCGGATCGGCTATATCGCATCCGATGCTGCTATGATCAGCAACAGGAGCATCAGAGACAACCTGTTGCTCATGCGACAATACTACGAGAATTCATTGGATGTGACATTGGACAAGGCAAGTGAAGATCTGTGCCGGAATTTTGAGCTTGATCATCTGCTGGATTTACGACCGGGTGAACTGACGCTGTCCGCCCTGAGGCGTGCCATAGCGACTCGGGAGCTTGCAAAATCGCCGACGATGCTTTTCATCGAATATCCCGAGGACTACATCGGTCTTGCCCATCTCGACTACTTTTCAAAGACATTGGAAGCGCTGCCCCTGTCCGAGATGGCGGTGGCTGTTTCATCGGATGACAAGCACTTTCTTGACCGGTTTGCCAATAGACAGGTCACCCTATCGGCAGGCACGTTGAAGTGCGAATAGATACTGAATTGAGCGAAAGAACAGGATACCCATGGATACCAACTTCAATAAAAGGGAAAAAACGGTCGGTACATTTCTTATCCTCATTGGGATCGTATTGTTGACGGTTCTGTTGGTTATCGGCAGAGGCAAAGACTGGTTCAAAACATATATTACCTACTATGCCGTGTTCGAAGAAAGCTACAATCTTCAGGATAACGCGCCGGTAAAATAGCTAAATACGGTGGTCGGTAAAGTAAGAAGGATCACCCTCTTTGAAGAAGAGGTAAAAGTTGAGCTGAAGGTGATGGAAGACTATGCGCACCGGATCAAGACAGATTCTGTGGCCGTGGTTCAAAGCACGGGTTATTTCCTCTATGGCGGCACCGATTATATCTCGATAAAACCCGGGACCCCCGAAACTGCTGTCTTGCCGGAAGGGCAGGTGATTCCCTCTATGGAGAAGAAGGGTATGCTTGACACTTTGAATGAATTTGTAGATGTGCTAAACAACGGTCCTTCGGGATCTTTCAATCTGTTAATGATATCCACAAGATTCTGAGCCGCCGAGACAACCTTTTCAACCATTTCCTGCACATCTACAAATTCATTCAATGTGTCAAGCATGCCCTTCTTCTCCACAGAGGGAATCACCTGCCCTTCCGGCAAGACAGCAGTTTCG
>JAZFSW010000571.1:0-4121 GCA_036446375.1 Desulfobacterales bacterium
ATGGTGTGCCGGCCGGACCGGTGGAAGACCACCGGGATACCCACATGGATGCTCAACTCAATGCACGCCACTTCTTTCAAACCATTTCCGCAGAGGATGTGGGTACCTACCGGTATCCGGGTTTCCCCTGGAAATTTTCTGAAACGAAATTTCGGGTGACCCATCCGCCCTGCCGGGTGGGTGAGGACAATGATTACATCTATCGCGATGTCATCGGATTGACGGACCAGGAGATTGCCGATCTGGAAGGGGAGGGGGTCATTGGCGATCTTACCTATGACTGGGCAGGACCCAGGCCGGACTATCTTAGATAGGGGGGTTATCCTGAAACTATCGTAGGTTCCGAGCGTCAGGTTATCTCTGCGCTGCATGGACTGTGCAGCGCTTACCGAAATGAAAGAACATCTTTGAGAAGGATTTATCTGAGGGAATGATCTCGCCACGAAGGCACAAAGACACGAAGCTTGCTATGATAAAGCGCTGTTCTTTGTGTCTTGGAGCCTTTGTGGCCATTCTTTCCGGACTATGGCTATCGGTCACTTTTGGGTAGAATCTGAGAGGCAAACTCATTAACCAGCAGTTTGACCGCTTTTTCCATTGCTCTGTTCAACAAGGTCTCTTCAGCATCGATCGATCCTGTTCTTGCACCCAGAGCCATGTGCTCCTTGTGAATCTCAACACCGTTGGCCTGGCCCACGGCGACCACCTCTCCTTTTGATATATCGATGAGCCGTCCCTGCATCGTTACCTCAAACCCCTGGGCGATAACCGATGCAATGCCCACCGTGTCTTTCTTCTTGATAGGCTTGATGGCGCTCAATACACCGATAAATACCATCTCGGCGCCCACCTGTTTTCCGATTTCACTGGCCATCTTATCCTCGGTGATCCCTTGCTGGCTGAGTTGTATCTCACCAAGAATCGCATCGATTCGACTTCGTTCAACGATACGAAATCGCTTGGTGTTGAAGAGCTCCACCACGGTGATGTCGATCAATTTATCACTGAGGTGTCCATATTGCTCCTGCTCCCCTTTAAACTGATAGGGGAGAACAGCCGTGATATAACGATCGTTCATCTGAAAGGGTGACAACGGTTTAAGTTCGATCTCAGTGTTCTGAATCGATGATGTGCTGCACGAAAACAAAAGGGCCACGGGTACCATGGCGCAAAGCATTCCAAGAAGACATGTTCTTGCTGATTTCATCAAACCTCCCGACGACATTGCATAGAAATGAATATTTCAACATCTGCTGAAAACTGTTATTGTGACCTGTTCAGTTCCCCCACTGTGAGACCTTAGCACAACGCCCCCTTCTGCCCAATCTCGGCGTCAGGCTCAAATTCTAATCCTCGAAATACTCAATGTATTACTGTGGTTAGAATTTTCGCCCTCCTTGACCTTGAGCAGAATTGAGCATTCTTCAAATGTCTCACTGTAGGAAACTTTGGCATGGATGTCAATCTTACATAGACCAAGGTCTTGAAATATCTAACAGTTAGCGGATCACCCCCGCCCATTCAGTCAAAGCCTGCCCGGATCTTGACGGGTCTGTTGCTTGCAGGTATGCTTTGGCCGACTATCTGGGGGTCAATAGCTTCTATACCAAAGGAATCCTATCAATATGTATGCGCTCGGAGAACCGCAGAGAATCTGCGGGAACACCCCATCCCGCCAAGCGGGAAAGGGAATGCGCTCGCTATTCAGTTCAGGAAGGAGCGCATACGGGCTCATGGGATACGTAAAGTGAACATAGGCGTAGATTTACATATACACCCGCTGGCCGAAAGGATCCCGGATAATCCACTGGGTGCACATGCGCGTAAAATCGTTGAAGATCGGGCGAAAACATTTGTGAAAGCAGCTTCAGACGTCGGGCTTTCCGCAATTGCAGTAACAGACCATAACACCACTGTATCCGTGGGTCCTGCACAGGAAGCAGGAAAAGAATATGGCGTTGAAATAGTGCCCGGTGTCGAGATTACACTGCCCCATATGCCCCATCTGCTTGTATACTACCCTGACATGGATGAAATCACTGCAGATTTAGCAGATGGGACGTTCCGGGAGAAGAGCGATTCGATACTCAATGGGCTTAGAAAGCATTCCGGACACAGTGAAACGCACCTGTGGGAGGTGGAGGGCTATGATCGAACCATAACGAAAATAATTGAGCTGATTAGCAGCTATCATGGCGTTATTGTCCAGGCCCATCCTCAACTCGACTTGAGATCGCACAATACGCTGATCGATCCTGAAGCAGAACTGGACTGGACGCGTCACCTTACTCGTATTCTGATCAATGCGGGGATCCGGGGTGTTGAAGCCTACACGCCCCGGCATAGCAGGAATGCATTAAGCGATCTGGTGACCACGCTCGATTCAAGAAACATGATTATGGCCGGAGGAAGTGACGCTCATTCTCCTGATGAGGTCGGAAGGATATACTTTTTCCCGGACAAGGACATTATCAGGATCGATTACAACGTGGTGGAACAGCTCAGGAATGCCAGAGAAAGCATTCTGATGGGGAAGAGCTGGCAGTGAAACAGATGCAGGAGGACGGAAAGCGCATCGAGGCGACCACGATTTTGATGGTATTTTGCGCGTGTTCTAGAAATCCGGCTGCGTTAGTTTCTGCAGCACCGCAAACTGTCTGTCGAGTTGTTTCGAAAGGGCGCTTGCCTTGACCAGATCCCCGGCTCTACCGGCAACCTCAACCTGCCGCGCGGCCCCTTGAAGTGCCAATGCGCCAATGTTGGCCGATGCGCCTTTGAGGGTGTGGGCTTCGCGTTGAACCGAGGATGCATCATGTTTGTCAAGGGCTTCTCTCAGAGCCGATAACTTGAGGGGAACATCTTCCATAAACTCGGAAAGGATTTCATCGGCAAGCGCTTCGTTGCCCGTGAGACGATCAAGAAGGCCGGCCCGGTCAAAGATGTCCTGCTCAGCTACGATATCCGGTATTACCGTTTCTGCTTCCCAGGAGGAGCACCGTTTCACTATCCACTTTTCGATCATCTCAGAAATCGTCTCCGGTTCAACCGGTTTTGACAGATAGTCGTCCATACCGGCATCCAGGCATTTTTCACGATCTCCTTGCATGGCATGTGCTGTCATGGCAATAACGGGCACCCTGTGATTGAGCACATTCGAATCTGCATTGCGGATTTCCCCGGTCGCTTCATAGCCATCCATTTCAGGCATCTGACAATCCATCAATACTATACTGTAATCAATCATTTCCAGAGCCCTGAGCGCCTCCTTGCCGTTGGCGACAGCATCCGCACTGTATCCAAGCGTTTCAAGGATGCTCACTGCAACCATTTGGTTGACCACATTATCTTCGGCCAAAAGGATTCGAATGCTTCGTTTCTGATCTTCTGAGACGGCGTGCCGATTGACAGTCTGCGCAGGTCGATCCTGTCCTTTCTCTTTGCCTTCCTGCTGTTTTTCGAGAACAGCGGTAAACCAGAACTCAGAACCCTTACCCTCCTCACTTTCCACACCAATATGGCCGCCCATCATCTCTGTAAGCTGTTTTGATATGGTCAATCCTAAACCGGTGCCACCATATTGCCGGGTTGTTGAGCTGTCGATCTGAGAAAACGACTGAAAGAGCCGGTCCATTCGATCCCGGGGAATACCAATTCCCGTGTCCGTAACGGAAAACCGGATAGTGGCATGGGTTGCGTCCTCATCTTCAAGAGAAACGCGAATCGCCACTTGGCCATCCCTGGTAAACTTCGTCGCGTTGCCGACAAGATTGATCAGTATCTGGCGTAGCCGTCCAGGATCGCCCGACAGAAGCAGGGGGACTTCGGGATGAATTGCTGCCACATACTCCAGGCCTTTCTCGTGAGCATTTATCGCTACCAGATCGCTCACCTCATCTATGGCTACCTGTAAATCGAAATCGAAATGCTCAAGATCAAGTCTTCCAGCCTCTATTTTTGAATAATCAAGGATATCGTTGATTATCCCCATTAAGGATTCTGCGCTGTTTTTTACCGTCTCGGCATACTCGCGCTGTTCAGTGGATAGAGCAGTGGCCAGCAACAGCCCGGTCATGCCGATGACACCGTTCATCGGTGTACGGATCTCATGACTCATGTTGGCC
>JAZFSW010000572.1:0-2425 GCA_036446375.1 Desulfobacterales bacterium
CTGTCCTGATTCTGATCGGTGTTTTCACTCGTCTCTGATGCCTGGGCAATGTCAAGAAAAGCCGGGTACACCTTCACAGCCAGAACCGCCTGCTGGGTGGAATTCCTGGGAACGAACCCTTCGGGGAAGCATTCCCCATTCGTATGCAGAAATGTTGCGGCAGCGTGCACCGCAGAAAACAGTTTGTGATCCTGTGGTGTGGGCAAGTCGAATTTCCAGCGACACGCCTGCTGAGAAATCAGAGGTCTGTCATCCCCTGCGGGCAGGCCTGTTGCAGCGAATATCCGGCAGTCATAGCTGCGGCATGTAAAGGGGCGATGCGCATAGATCGAGCAGGTATTGTCGATGAACATGGGACAATGGCCCTTTTCATTGTACCCCAGCAACAGATTGCCCGTGGAAGAACCGGGAGCTGCGAACAGAAGGTGTTTGGGGATACTGGATCGTGTCCGGGTTTCGTCGGGCGCTATATGGATGAAATAAGAAGACGTACAGCATGCCCTGCATTCACCGCAGTCGACGATCGTTTCCTCCTGTGTTATCAGCGCTCGCCGGATGCGATGAAGCCAGGATGAAAAGCTGCCTATGGGTATATCCTGTTTCTGAATGACCTTTTCAACTCCTTAGATCTTATGCGGTTTTACCCGGGTTTGTCAGCCAGACAGTACAACTCGGCGCCTTCACATATTGCCTCAATGGTTTCCAATGACGTATTGGGATCACGTACATCTGCCCATACCATCAGGCCTCCCTCCGGCAGGCCAAGCTGTTCCACAACTTCTTTCACCTGCTGTTTCATATCGCTTGGACGACAGAAAGGAAACATCTGTCTATCCAGATCCACATTGGCACACACCTTACCCCTGTAATGTTGTTCAATGCCTGCCAGGGTGTTTGCCCGAAGTTGCGGATCATGGCTGGAAATCCCACACTCGATCAGGTCATCGACAATGTCAAGCAATCGGCCGTCTGAAGACAGCAACACATGCACCCCGGCATCCCTGCAGAGATGAAATATCTTCCCGAACATCGGCTTGATGTATTTGCGGAATTTGGCGGGGCTTATCATCAGCCTATCCTGCATTCCCATGTCAGTGTGAAACCAGATCGTATCTACGCCAAGAGAAATCCACTGTTTCGCCAAGGCCATTTCGTAGGTGGTGAGCATCTCTATCAACAGGGGCAAATGGGGATCATCGGTGCCGATATCGATCATCAGGTTTTCAAAGCCCCTCAGGTAGTAGAGCCGGTCAAAAAGACTTCCGCCATAGCCCTGGGCCAACAGCCCGTCGTCTTTTCTTTCCTGTAGACGGATCTTCAACCGCTCCCAACTGCTTTTGCCGGGGTACTTGAGTGGGTCCGGCGGCTGGTAGGTATCCAGTGCCTTCCAGTCGGCCAAAGCTGGTTCAACCACCTGGCCCTGCAATCCATGGATCGTGTTATACCACACAGATCCCCAATCATCCCGGTAATACTCCCCCTTCCGAAACATGGGTCCCGGATCCCCATCGAAAGAAAAGCTTCCTTCCTCGCGCTTCCCGAAGATCTTTGGATGACGTAAGAAAAGCGCCTCCAGGTCTTCCCGATACTTGTGCCAAAGCGGCCAGGCAAGCAGCATGAGAAACGGGGTCCATTGTGGGTTCCTGAACTCCAGAGCTCTTAAGTAATTCTCTCTTTCATCCATAGGTGCATTCCTTCCATGTCCGCCATGTTCTTTGACTGGATGCCGCACGTTTCATTGCGGGAAAACAACGCCTTCCGATGGTGGACGCATGCTGACCTGGCCGGCCCCACTAACACCCCTAGGCGTTTGCTGCCCTGAGTACCATGAGTTCACCGGTGATATGGTCGGATGCGGCCGAAGCAAGGAAAAGGGCCAATTCGGCGATGTTTTCGGGAGCGGGGGGGTATAGTAGCCGGGGGACCGGCGTGCCGTCTTTTCTGGTATCGGGAGGGATGGATCCCCGCTGTATTTCTGCCTCGGACGATGTCAGACCGGGGGCAATACAGTTCACATTGATATTGTGTTTCGCCCACCCGGAAGCCAGACTCTCGGTCAGGCTGATAACGCCTCTCTTGGCCGCAGAGTAGTGGGCCATAAAGGAGAATCCTTTCAGTCCGGCAGCCGAGGCGATGTTTATTATCTTGCCGCTTTTCTGTTCTATCATCACCTTACCGGCGGCAGCGCTGCAGAGAAAGGGGCCGGTGAGGTTGAGCGCAACGGTGGCATTCCATTCGTCGAAGGAAAGATCCTCTACGTTCTTGAAGGTGATGGCGGCGCCGGCATTATTTACCAGAATGTCAATACGGCCAAAGACATCCATCGTCTGTTTGACCATGTTGTCCACCTGCTCCGGAATACAGACATCGGTGGCGATGGCAAGGGATTTACTGCCAAGCGCCTTGATTTCAGCGGCAACCGTAT
>JAZFSW010000573.1:0-4603 GCA_036446375.1 Desulfobacterales bacterium
CTCTTATCGACATTGACCTCGATAATCAGGGCTTCGATGTATACCATTTGCCGGGGTATATCGAGTTTCCGGATGATGTCTTCCAGCACCACATAGTCATCCTTATCCGCCATAATAATCAGAGAGTTTGTGGCTTTATCCGCGGTGATCTTGACCTGATCCGAAACAACAGCGGCCCTTTTTGCTCCCTTAGCGGTCGATCCGGCCGATCGTGTTGAAAGGGATTGAAGGACCTTGGCCAGTTCTTCGGCCGTTGCGTTTTCAAGATAGTACACACGGATCTTCTCGTCGCCTCTGGGGACCTGCTTGTCCAGCATGGCGATAAGCTTCTTGATCCTTGCCGTATCGTCTTCGCTTGCCAGCAGCACGATCGTGTTGGTCCGATCGTCGGCAACGAATTCAACAACACTCGACACACTGCCGGGTCTGGGTTTCTTGACCGCTTTGAAGACTCCCTTGAGCATAGTTGCAAATTTCGCAGCATCGGCATACAGCAGGGGAATGACGGATATCTCCCGGCCGATGCCGGCGACATCGATGGTTTTAAGGATGCGAAGCAGACGCTTTATATTGGAGTGAATGTCGGTGATGATAATGGTGTTTGTGGGTGCATAGGCCAGAATGACGCTGCTTTTGGAAACCAGGGGCGTGAAAAGCTTTTTGATCTCAACCGGTGTTGCATATCTCAGGGGGATCAGCTGGGTAACCACCTGGTCATTCGGCGAACCGGCTGCTTCCTTCAGCAGGGTCTTAACGTTCTTGGACCGGGCATCCGTGGAGGGAACGATCTTGATCACCTTGCCGGCTTTTACCGTGGTGTAACCATGGACCTCGAGAACCGATTCAAATACCCTGAAGGCTTCGGCCACGGATATTTTTGCCGGGGAAATGATGGTTACCTTTCCTTTCACGCGTTGATCGACAACAAAATTGGTGTTGGTCAGCTCGCTGATAAACTTAATAAAGACGTTGATATCGACATTGTTGAAATCAATCGATACGAATTGTTCCGATCCCTCGCTCCCACCGGATGCGCCTGAGATACCCTTTCTCCCATCCGATTGGGCCGGGGAGACAAGGGGTGACAGTACCAGAAGAAGAAGGACAAAAAAGCAAATTATAAATCGTGAGATGTCATGAGATGACTTCATTTGTTTTCCCGATTGTTTGTTTTAGGTGTTATCTTATATCATAGTCCAGGATCCTGACCTGTCCCTTTCGCTTTATCTCGACTTTCACATTGCTGGCAGAGGTCAGACGGTCATACAATGCCAGGGCATCGTCCACCGATTCTATTTTTTGTCCATCTACGCCGGTGATGATATCCCCTCGCCTCAGTCCCATTTTCCGAAAAATGGATTGACGTTTTATGCGGCTCAAACGAAGCCCATTCGGTTTGCCGTCTTCAAAATGAGGCTGAATATTCACGCCCTTCATCAGGTCCCCTACGTTCTCAATGGCCTCTTCCAGACCAGCGCGCTTCAGGATTACCTTCTGTGTTTTTGGGACGGCTCTCGACGATCCTATCTTGACTCCTTCCGATCGTTGACTTCTGCTCCCCCTCCTACGGCTACTTCTACCGGAGCTTTGTTTCACTTTTTCTATTTCCAGGATTTCATCCTGCCCGTTGACGCTCAGTACCACCTTCTCTCTTAAGATCACCTTCAGGGTGGCATTCTGAATCTCGTCTCCCGCTCTGAAAAGGTGCTGCTGCCTGTCTTTGTCATATTGAATTACCGCATAGGCTTTGCCCTGACTGCCGGTCACGGTTCCCAATAGCTTCAGCTTCAGGGCCGTCGGAGCCAGACCCGAGACATTAATATCGGCTGATTTGGGTTGGGCTGCCCCTTTTTTTGTATGGAACAGATTGCGCTCAATGATCGGTTTATAGGTGGCAATGGGAAAGCTTATCCCCCCTTTAAATGGGGTCGCCGCCTGACGATTCTTTCCGAGCAGGGATCTGCTATCCAGCTGTGCGGTGGTAACGGCATAGAAAGTGTGCACGGAAAAATACAGCGCTATGGGTATGAGAATCAGATTTGCAAGTGCAAAATATCGTTTCATGATCCTGGTCCGTGCTCGGCGTTGAGCCTATCTCAGTGTGAAGCTGGGTTTCTTAAAGGTACCCTTCAGTTTAACGGGGAACGCTTTTCCGCCCGATATTTTTTTCGGCAGCAGGCCCATCGGAATCGTCTGTACTAGCTCGTCAAGAAATGGCCGGTGCAGTGTCAGCATACCGGGAAGGTTGATCCTGCTGTTTGCCAACGGTTGTCGTAACCGGAGGGTACCCGAAAACGTCCCATCCATCTGCGCACCGGTAAGGGTGCCTGTTTTCACCTGAACCATTGTTCTGCTGAAAACAAGATCCGCTTCGATCTTTTCAAAATCAAGACGATCGAGTTTAAGGATCGGCATCTGCAGACCAACGATGCCGTCTACCAGGGTGAGTTGCACCGTGGCGGTGCTGGCGGCCCCCTTGCCTTTGTATATCACTTTTCCGCCCAACAGTCCTGTTATTTCTCGGCCGGGCAGCCCCTGGAGCGCAGGGATCGTGCCGATCCGGATGCCGGAAAAATCCGCGGCGATATCTACCTGGTCGACTGTCTTGCCTGTGGAAAAGACCCCCTTGCCTTCGAAATCGCCCCCATGGGTATCGCCGTCAAAAGCGAACGCTTTTTCCTTCCCGAGAAGCGACCAGAGCTTTGGCATGACGGTGATGTGATTCACCCGGAGAAACGGCTTGCCACGATAATTCAGATCAATCCCGGATAGCCGAATCCCCAGCAAGAAGGCCGGTTCAAGCCCATCTACAGTGAGATCGAACTCCGGGTTTCTTCCATTGATATCGGCAACGAGGTATTCTTTTACGGTTGTCGATGGGAAAAGAGCATAGAGAAGGATCATCCCAACGATGATGCCGTAGGCAGCATATAAGCAATATTTTATGCGATCGGACATGTGAGAAAGACCGTCTGTTATGTTCATGGATCCTGTCGTTTGGTTATGCCGCCGATGTTTCTACCTGTAAGATCGCATTAATGAATCCTTGCTGTTTGCTGTCTCTTGACACAGACAGTCGCCTGACAAACACCATCTCTTTGGCGGTTTCGACCTTATGCAGATATGTTGTTAATTGTTCCATTGTGATGCTCTGAAGCTTCATTTCCACCCGTGATATCCTATAAGGGCTGTCTTTTGGCTTGAATATCGATGGCTTCATCTGGGTGATGTGTTCCTTTATTTTCGCGTCACCGGCAAGATTATCCAGGAAAGAGAACAGTGTGAAATTTGCCCGTCTTCCGGAAAAACGCGAGGTTGATGCCGAGGTTCTTTGTTCAATCGCCTCGTATTCGGCTTTCATATTGATGATGTCGTTTCTGATCTTTGTTTTTGCCGCCAGCGTTCTGGTTCTTACATCGTGGGCGTCGATCAGGGGTGAAATGATCAGCCCGTTCAGGAGCAGGATACCTATCAGACCGGCCGCTCCATAGATGGCGTATTTTTCTCGTCTGCTGAATTTTCTTGCCAGTGGCCGCATCCTCAGTTTCCTTTCTTATAGCTGCAACTTGAGCTTAAAGCGTACCCGGTTGCTGGATTTTTCCCTGTTGGCCGACGTGATCGTAACGTTCTTGAACAGTTCTGCCTTCGCCAACTGGCTCTTCATATTGTCTACGGCGCTCAATGAGTTCGTGTCCCCGGTGACCTGGATATTATCATCCCCGATAACGAGGCGTGTAAACGCTACATCAATGTCGCCGGGTATGCGCTGGCTGATTGCGTTTAACGCGTCAATGGATCGGACGCTGCTACCGGGTTCTGTAGATATTAAGGCCCTCTTCTTCACTTCCTGCAACTTTACGCGCATTTGATGAAGTGGATCGACAATAACGGTGACCTTCGGAAAAGTCGACGTGAAGGCGGCCATAATCTGTCGGTCCAGTTCCTTGATATTCCTGTTCGTGTAGTGTGCATCTGTTACGAGAAAAGCCATGGCCGATATCAGTGCAAGAGCGGCGAGCACTCCTGTTTTGATCAGGCTCTTCCTGTGCTCCACCAGGAAAGTGTTCTCGGCAAAGGGGCCTCTGCGGAAATTGAGGCACGGTATCGCCTCGGATTCGACCAGGGCAAGGCCCAGTGCACCGTCCATCTGGCGGGGTTCCCAGGGCGCTGGCGGGTACTGCTGAAAGACCAGTTCTCCGTGGGTTCTCAGATCCATTCTTTCAACCGGATATCCCAGGTGCTGGGCGATTTCCTCTTCGAGGCCCTCGTCTATGATACCGGTTCCCGTTGTAAATGCAATTCTGGGTTGGTAATCGAGACCGGGTATATCGTCGACCACGGCAAGGCTCTGGTGTATGCCCATGCAGATTGATCCCGCTGTGGCTACGCCATCGGAACCGGAGGGGAAGGTGCGAACCGTGCAGATATTTCCGGAAGTGATCCCGACAACCGTGGTCTTTCGCTCCCCGATATCGATAAGCAGATATTGCTCCGGGGGGTCGGCCAGGTGGGCCATGCATACGGCCGGAGCGCAACTGCCGGCAGTGATATTTTTCGGGCGGATGCCAAACGATGATAAAAGGTCCGCATAGGTGTTGAGGGT
>JAZFSW010000574.1:0-3097 GCA_036446375.1 Desulfobacterales bacterium
ACGTTGGGCGTTCGATGTTCAACTCTAACCGAGTTTCATATGAGTGGTTCCGCTGGCTAGAACAAGAGGTCCCGCTGAAAGCGGGAGGGCCAGTCGGATCGCCAAAGAAGATGACTTCTCGCGCAAAGCCGCAAAGACGCAAAGAAAAGCAATGGACCAGTCAATTCTCGTTTCGAAATGGCTTCTTGTTTAGTATTCATTAATTATCTTTGCGCCCTCTGCGTCTCGAGCGAAGCGGGCGGTGAGGACACAGATGTAGCATCATACGAGGCGATATTGGAAATGCTAAATCCACAGTCTCCCATACCGCTATACCACCAGCTAGCCGATCTGCTGTTGTCCCGGATTCGTTCAGGTGACTATCCGGATGGTTCGAAGATTCCCTCGGAGACCGAGCTGGCGAGAACCTACGGTATTGGGCGTCCGACGGCTCGCCAGGCCACGGATCAGTTGGTGCAAAAGCGCCTTCTCGTCCGGAAGCGGGGCTCGGGAACCTATGTACGTCAGACGAAAAAAGACGTGGATCTTTTCTCCTTTGCCGGAACGATCGCTTCATTCCACAAGCAGGGGATAACCCTCACCACGCGTATCCTGGAGAAAATCCGCTTGAAGGCGGTGAGAAATGATACGGAAAACCCCTTTGCCAATGGCAAGGCCTATGTATTCTCCCGGCTGAGTCTTGTTGAAGGCACACCGGTACTGGTCGAAGATTTTTACCTTCATGAAGCCCTTTTTCCCGGTATCGACCGGATCGACATGGCCGATCAATCGTTGTCCCGGATCGTTAATGAACAATACTATATGAGACCCGAAGGGGGGAAACAGAATTTCAGGATTGGGCATGTATCCGGCAGGAGAGCCATACAGCTTGAGGTTTCCGAGCAAACACCGATCCTGATGGTCAAGCGATTTCTTGATTTTCCCCAGGCTGAAAAAGGAATCTATTCCGAACTGTTCTGTCGCACAGACCGGTTCGTTTTTTCACAAATCCTGGGAGAATCTGCGGATGGCTGATCGTGGCTGTTCTTCAGATCTCCCAAACCATAGGAGAATTTACTGATGGACAAGCGTGGATACTATTCGGAATTCGGAGGGGCGTTCATCCCTGAGGTGCTTGTTGCTACCTTCGATGAACTTGTTGACGCGTTTGAAGCCGTAAAAGCAGATCCTGATTTCTGGAAGACCTATGTGGATATCATGTCGAGTTATTCCTGTCGACCCACCCCAGTGACTTTTGCCGAGAATCTGTCCAATCATTTTGGTGGCGCACGTATCTATATTAAACGGGAAGATCTCAACCATACCGGTGCCCACAAGGCAAACAATGTGATGGGACAGGGGCTTCTCGTGAAACGGATGGGACAAACCCGGGTGATTGCAGAGACCGTCGCCGGCCAGCAAGGTGTGGACACAGACACAATGGCAGCGAAAATGGGATTTGAATGCACGATCTATATGGGGGAGGTGGACGTGCACCGGCAGCGGCCCAATGTCTTCTGGATGGAGCAGCTGGGCGCAGAGGTCATTTCGGTGAAGGAAGGAACTCGCATTCTAAAAGATGCGATCAATGAAGCGTTTCGCGATTGGGTCAGTAATATGGACACCACCCATTATGTGCTGGGCACCGCCTGCGGTCCCCATCCTTTCCCGGAGATGGTGACCTTTTTCCAATCGATCATTGGCCTGGAAGCCAGGGAGCAGATCCAGACATGTGCGGGTGGACTGCCCGATCGGATTTATGCCTGTGTCGGTGGCGGATCCAATGCCATGGGGATATTCAGCGGATTTCTCGATGATCCGGTGGAACTTGTCGGCGTGGAAGCCGGCGGCAGGGGGCTGCATACCGGCCAGCATGCTTCCCGCCTTTCTTCCGATGATGCAAGTATCGGTGTTGCCCAGGGATACAAGACCTATTTTCTGCAGAACGAGGACGGGCAGATGAAAGAGACCCATAGCGTTGCCGCCGGTTTGGATTACGTGGGGGTCTCTCCGATTCTGGCCAACTTAAGACATACCGGACGGGTCCGTTTCGAATCTGCAACCGATCAGGAGGTGATCGAGGCCCTGTCGTTGACCATTCGAAAAGAAGGATTGATTCCGGCGCTTGAATCTACCCATGCATTTGTTCAGGCATTTAAAGAGGCACCCCAGCTGTCTAAGGAAGATGTTATTCTTATCAATCAATCCGGCAGAGGGGATAAGGACATTTTTACCATTGCCGATGCGATAGGTGATCCCCAGTGGCAAGCCTTCATTCGGGAAAAAGCGGAGGGATATGATGCTTGAAACATATCTACGCCAACAGATGAAAGAAAAAGAGATCCTGCTGATGACCCATATCGTCCTGGGGTATCCTTCCTTTGAGGATTCGTTCGGGATTGTCGAGGCAATGGTTCAGTCGGGGGTGGATCTGATAGAGCTGCAGATCCCTTTTTCAGAACCGATAGCCGATGGACCGGTGATCCTTCACGCCAATCAGAAAGCCCTGGCACGGGGGACAACAGTGAGCCAGTGCCTGGATTTCAGCAGGCGTGTTGCGGGGGAATTTGACATTCCCTTTCTCTTTATGAGCTACTATAACATCCTCTTTAGATATGGGGTGGATCGGTTCGCTCAAACCATAGCAGGAAATGGGATGCAGGGCGCCATTGTCCCTGATCTTCCTCCGGAAGAAGGGCAGGACTACCTCGAGGCAATGGGTAAGGAATCCCTGTCACCGATCTTCATCTTTTCACCGACCACTTCCGATGAGCGGATGCGATATCTCGCATCCTTCGGGAAAGGGTTCATCTACTGCGTGTCCCGAAAAGGGGTGACCGGCGCGGAAACCGAATTTTCCGAACACCTCGACAGCTATCTTCAACGATGCCGCGATGCCACGGATCTGCCTCTGGCACTGGGTTTCGGGGTCAAGGATAAAGCAGATGTGGATTTCCTGCGGGGAAAGGCGGACATCGCCGTGGTGGGATCCCAGATGATTCGGCTGATCGAAGCAGAAGGCGTCGATAGCGTGGGACCGTTTATCAAGAGCCTGCGGTAGCCCCTAATGTCGTTGACTTTGACGAATGCTGTAGATCTGAACCGCAGAATATGCAGG
>JAZFSW010000575.1:0-2871 GCA_036446375.1 Desulfobacterales bacterium
GGCGCCAACCTTTTCCCGTCCGCCTCACCCATATAATTCACGCAGATTTCATCCCGGACAAAAAGTACCAGGGCTTCAAGCATGTTGGTGATACCCGATGGCGCCTGATGGCTCTGCTTTTTGTATAAAAGTCCGAAGAGAAGGAAAACAATACCTGCGGCAATAATCAGCATCAGCGCATGAACGGTCAGCCCCACATTTACGCCGAACAGGGTAATGTCACCGAGAAGCGGAATTTCCACACCAGGTAAGGGATGCCAGGTGTCTGCATTCATCAGGTGATGAATGATAAATTCGCTGACATCCTGGCCGCCCGATGGTGCATTGGTTGCGAAGGAGCTCAATATCCTCTCCCTTGATTCCCGTTCTATTGGTGTTGTAGCAGACCCCGTTTATGAATAACCACGATTTCAACGATCAGAAATGCGACGAAACACATCAAAAGCACAAAGCAGAAGGATTGCATCCATTCCGCCTTCTTGATCATCACGACAATGACCGCACTGATCATTACCAGCATTCGAATGCCACCGCCGCCGAAAACCAGCAGCATGCTGCGTATAGGCTCAACCTTCTGGGCCAATGTCAGACTCCAAAGCGCGGCGGCAAAATTTAGGGCGGCGAGGACCCAGGCCGTTAAGATAGGTTCGATGTCCATTCCATCTAAAGAATAAGCGGTTAATCCAGATACAAGGAAAAGCAGAAACACCGGACCAACATATAGAAGAAAGAGATCCCTAGTCATCCGTTGATCCGTTATCATCCCTCGGCTGATCTTCCTTTGAAATCCAAAGGGCCAGCTTAATCGCTTCATACATTGCCCAGACGATGCCAAGAAATGCACCGGCAACCGTGTAACGGTACTCATGCCCCAGCCGATTGTCTAGAAGATGCCCGAGATACCCGAGCACACAAACGCCGGCAATGAAGTTAGTACCAACGATCATCAATCGGCCGGCAATCCGCCTTTCTCCGAATTCTTTTTTCTCTTTCTTGGACCGAGATAAGGGATTCAGAGTGTCCCTCCTTAAGAAGATTCCCGGATGTTTCTCTTTTCAGCGGGGCAATCAAAAGCCATCCGATATGGGTTAACATATCGTGACCTGAAAGTAGAAAACAAAAGCGAAACTATATGATACAGACACCCCCTGTCAAGAGAAGAAATCGCTTCAACCGAATGGTCCACATGTGGGAAAGCACCACCAATCGGCGATTGATAGTCACAGCATCTTCAATATTCCAACAAAGCAGCGTCAAAGACCGGCCCATCCACACATGCGTGGAGAAAGGCATCCTGCCCCCCGCGACGTTCTACAGCGCACCCCAGGCATGCTCCCATGCCGCAGGCCATGACCGTTTCAACAGACACCTGGCAGGATACCGAAAACGATTCGGCAATATCTGCGACTGATCCAAGCATGCCCATGGGACCACAGGCATAGATCATATCCGGCTTTTCGGCCTTTACAGCCACCTCAAGGGGATCGGTTACCAGGCCTGCATTTCCTGCACTGCCGTCATCGGTACTGATGGATAGCACCATGCCCAGATCGGAAAAGATCTCCCGGCACAACACATCGTCTTGTGTTCGCCCACCCAAAAACACTTTACAGGCGGAAGATTCAATGCCGGCTTCCAACAGGGACATGGCAAGAAAGGCCATCGGCGCTACCCCGATCCCTCCGGATACCAGGTGGATCCGGGAATGTGCCTTCGATATGCGAAAGCCGCTCCCGAGGGGTCCGAGCAGATCCAAGCGGTCACCGCGCTCCAGGCGGCTGATCTTCTCCGTACAATTGCCCACAACTTTATACAGTAGCTCGATGCCCCCCAACCTGTCATGATCAATGATCTGACGATGTATCGAAAAGGGCCGCCTGAGCAGCGGGGCATCCGAATCCATGAGATGAACCATGACAAACTGACCGGGGCCGGCTATCCGATACGCCTGGGAACAATCCAATCCGATCCGGAAATACCCATTGCCCAGATGCTCGTTCCCCAATACCGTCACGGTTTCCTGTTTCATGCCCTCATCTCCTGCATATGTTCATCTATGGTGGTTCTCTGAATATACGCTATGCCAGACCGATCAGCACTGCAAATCTACCGGTTATCCCCTCCCCCCGGTAGGAGAAAAACCGATTGGTATCACACCGGGTGCAGATACGACTGATATGAATATGATCCTCATCTACACCGGCATCACAGAGCTGATGGCAACTGATGGACCAGAAATCGAAATGATCCGATTCGTCCCGATACCCCCAGAGATCCGATGGGATCTCATCCCGATAATTGACAAATTCCGCACAGCACGGTCCCAGAGAGGGGCTGATGCCGGCAACGATATCTTCCGCCAGACAGGAAAAGCGGGCGGTCATCACCCCGATGGTTTCACCGATGATATTGCCTATACTCCCCCGCCATCCCGAATGAATGGCGGCTATCACATGTTTGACCGGATCGTAAAGCAGGATCGCCTGGCAATCAGCCACCTGGATCACCAGCACCGCATGTTTCCTATCGGTAACCATGGCATCCCCGACAGGGAGAGTCGAAGAATCGATCGGGTCATCGTCTCTGCTGAATACCTCCACATGGCTGCCGTGCACCTGGTTTAGGAACACAAGGTTTTGTTCTCCGAAACACCCGGACAGCATCTGCCGGTTACGCTCAACCCGGCGCTCCTGATCGCCAACCCCGAGACTTACATTGAGACTCGAAAAAGGCGCAGGGCTACACCCCCCTTTTCGGGTAAACACCCCATGCTGAATCTCAGAAAATGCCAGCAGATTGGGAAATTGATAATAGGCTAGACCGTTTCCCCTGTGCTCAATCACGCAAGAGATCTCCCCGAAACTACATGGC
>JAZFSW010000576.1:0-3305 GCA_036446375.1 Desulfobacterales bacterium
GCCCATCACCGGTATGACCTGCACCAATTGCGCTGCAAATATTGAACGGGCCCTCAACCGGAAGGTCCCCGGCGTGGTAAACGCTTCGGTGAATTTTGCATCCGAACGGTCAGCCGTTGAGTATATCCCCACCATTTCCTCCCTTGACACTATCATATCGGCCATTGAAAAAGCCGGCTACGGAGCACTGCCCCCGGAAGAGGTCGCCGATGAAGGCGATGCGGAAAGCCTTGCCAGAGAAGCGGAAATCAAGGACCAAACGAGAAAATTCACCATCGGGGTTATCTTTGCAGCTCCGCTGTTTCTCCTCAGTATGGCGCGGGATTTTGGTCTGATCGGCCCATGGAGTCATGCGCCCTGGGTGAACTGGTTTTTCATGGCAATGGCCACACCGGTACAGTTCTACACCGGCTGGGATTACTATGTCGGCGGATTTAACAGCCTGAGAAATCGAAGCGCCAATATGGATGTACTCGTAGCCATGGGATCTTCAGTGGCCTATGTCTATTCGGTTGCCCTGCTGTTCCTCCCGGCTATAGGGGTCCATGTCTATTTTGAGACTTCTGCCGTTATCATAACACTGATCAAGCTTGGCAAGATGCTCGAATCCAGGACAAAGGGTAGAACCGGTGGCGCTATCCGCAAGCTTATGGGCCTGCGGCCCAAAACGGCAACGATAGTGGAAGACGGTGAGGAAAAAGAGATCCCCCTGACCCAGGTAAAGGTCGGTGACAGTGTTGTCGTTCGACCCGGGGAGAGAATCCCCGTGGACGGCACGGTAAAGGAGGGAAGCTCTGCCGTGGATGAATCCATGCTAACCGGTGAACCGTTTCCGGTGGACAAAGAGCCCGGAGATACGGTGGTCGGCGGGACGATCAACGGGCAAGGCCTTTTGAAGTTTAGAGCCACCCGGATCGGGAAAGAGACCGCCCTGGCTCAGATTATTCGCCTCGTGCAGGAAGCCCAGGGCAGCAAGGCGCCGATACAGGCCCTGGCAGATCGTGTAGCGGCTATTTTTGTTCCGGGGGTCCTTGCCATTGCCCTTATCACGTTTTCCCTGTGGTGGGCGATTACGGGTGACTTCATACCGGCGATGATACGACTCGTTGCCGTGCTGGTCATTGCTTGTCCCTGTGCCCTGGGACTGGCAACACCCACTGCGATCATGGCCGGAACAGGGAAGGGGGCCGAGCACGGTGTTCTGTTTAAGAACAGTGAAGCACTGGAAATGGCAACAAGACTCGATACAATTGTACTGGATAAGACCGGAACCATCACCATGGGCAAACCGGCGGTGGTCGATATTATCCCCTATGATCCGACCCTCAAGGAACCATCAGATCTGCTGAAGATCGGCGCTTCTGTTGAAAAGGGATCCGAACACCCCCTGGGCAAGGCCATCGTAAAGGCAGCGGTCGACCAGGGGATGACGCTGGTGGAACCGAAGGACTTCCTGGCCTCGGGCGGATTAGGCGTGCAGGCCACGATCGAGAATCATTTCATACAGATTGGAAAGCCCAAATGGTTTGAGGCATCCGATACCGATATCAGCAGTGCACAACAGACGATTAACCAACTCCAGGGTGAAGGCAAAACCGTTATGGTGGTTATCCGGGATCACCGGTTGCTCGGTCTGATCTCCGTATCCGACACGCTGAAGCCTGATTCCAAGGCGGCAATCAACAGGTTCCATGATCAGCATCTTAAGGTTACGATGCTCACCGGAGATAATCTCAAAACCGCTGAGGCGATTGGTGCCGCTGTGGGTATTGATGAGATTGTTGCAGAGGTCCGACCGGAAGACAAATCATCCGAAATCAAGCGACTTCAGGGCGATGGCGATAAGGTGGGCATGGTCGGTGACGGCATAAATGACGCGCCTGCCCTTGCCCAGGCAGATGTGGGACTTGCCATCGGTACCGGAACGGACGTGGCTATAGAAACCGCCGATGTGATTCTGTCCAGCGGAAGTCTTATGGGTGTTTCCCGGGCCATCCAGTTGAGCAGGGAAACGATGAAAACCGTAAGGCAGAATCTGTTCTTTGCATTCTTCTACAATATAACCCTGATACCGATCGCAGCGGGGATTCTTGCGCCTTTCGCTTTCTTCCCTGACTTTCTGCGACAGCTCCATCCGATCCTTGCCGCCATGGCCATGGCCCTGAGCAGCATTTCCGTTGTGACAAACAGCCTGCGTCTTTACAAAGCTGAAGTTGCGGACTAACGCCACAATATTTGGACAGGATTTACAGGATTAACAGGATTTCTTTCAGCAGTATCTTATCGTGCCTCCAAATCCCATCAAAACTTCCTTTGGCCTATATATTGGCATCCGTGGTTCTCTGGATGCCTGCCTCCGCAGGCATGACGGGCATTCGGACCCTTTCGTGTTCCTGGCTCGAAAGAGGCTGAGAGTTCAAGGGTTCAAGCGAGGAATCGGTATCGAATTCTTTTTGATTACTATCCTGTTAATCCTGTGAATCCTGTCTAATTCTCTTTCAGTTTATTTGCTTCTGGCCCGGTCAAGACGCTGATTGATCTCCGAGGACGATTCGGCGATATCTGCCAGCGCAGCACACGCCCCTTCCCTGTCAATTCCCTTTTCATTGATCCTCTCAGCCAGTTGGGACAGATTGCTCGTATAGATCTGAAACCGATCCAGGAGCATTTGATAGCAGTGATCGGAGGCAGCATCGGCGAGTTTGAAGACGTATTGGAACTTGATGTTTTCCTTGTGATCCAGAAAATGGGATCGAATCGACGTCTCGGTCTCTCGCTTCATGCGCGACATGCTGCCCTTCAGAGCCCGCATCTCATCCTGAATTTCATCCCCGGCAGGTCTTCTCAATAGACGTTTGAAAAACGACGCCACGCTGTATAATCCGAGACGTAGGGCAGCTTCTGTTTTGAGCGTTGTACTGTAGTTCAACGTGGCTACTGCAAGGGGGAGTGTCAACCCGACACCGGATCGAATCGTTTCGATATCCTGAAACTCAATGTCTTCAGGTCCCTCGTTGATCCGGGTCATCCCGAATGCCCCCATTTCGCGATCATATTCGAGCAACGTATCCCTTATGACCACATGAGAGGGTGCAGCTACGGATTGAAGCTGTTTGCCGATCTTTTTTTCCATATCTTTAACAAACCGGATGACCCCGGGATTGACCTCTTCAGCAATGTACCGGTCGATGGCCTGTTTGAATTCCTGAAACAGCAGGACCTGGGTATCGGTAAATCCGGAACCCTCAAGCGACTGCTCGTATTGGTGATCCGGCACCTCATACTGCCCTATGAAAGTCAGGGCA
>JAZFSW010000577.1:0-2683 GCA_036446375.1 Desulfobacterales bacterium
AATGGTCGTAACAGGACTATTCTTCTCTGTTAGAACGAGCATCCTTGCTCCCCTTTCTTCCCACTGTTTACTGCATGCTTCCTACTGCCTACTGTTTTCTCCCTTTCTCCCCTTCACCGATTGTTCCACTCTTTCTCCTACCCCGGCGGCAGATTCTCTGCGCGTGCTTCGGGGAAGAAGTGGTGATGGTGTGCGCCGGTAACTTCATAAATCGCCGTACCCTCCCGGCCATCATCGGTGCGGACAACCATCTCATGGAGACCACCGCCCATGGTTCCATAGTACTGGGCCCATCGGCCTTCTGCATCGATGCCAATCCGCTGTCTGTTTTCGAGGGTGATATCAACATGACCGGCAAGCCCCCTTACATTTTCGCCCTGCAAGCCATATTCGACCGGCTGGCGATCTTCACCGGTCCAGTTCAAATCGTGGTGAAAATCGACAACGGGTATCGGGTCACTGCCATCGGCAGGTGCGAAACACCCATCGGTATACACCCGCGCCCCGTTTGGATATTCCCAGTGCCATACACCGAACATCCCATCGGGCAGTTGAATAGCGTACCACATCCACAGGGGACATCGGCTGTGATCTCTGATCCCCCAGGAGTGATCCCGCTGCCCCCACCAGTTGTCAACGTTGTATGTTTTCTCTTTGTAGGTGTATGTGCCGTTGTAGGTTCCGGATTGGAGCATGTGGCTCTGGTCCCAGATGATCTCATGGCCGGCCTTCATCGTTCCACGACGCAGGCCATAGGGTTGGGTTCGGGCGGTAAAGGTGATATCCATTCCCAACGGGGATGTTTCGGGATCAACCTTCAATAGGATCGTCTTGTAGGGCTCGATGATGTCGATGGAGACGGGACCGACCGTGGGTTTGTGGGGGTCATCACCATAGGGGCGGTTATGCCACAGGAATATGGGATCCTTGCCCACCCGACCCAATTGCTGGGCGTCCATTGCCTGGCGCTTCGGGTAGTGGGACACTGTGAGGATCTCCACATCTCCGAGCTGATCCCGGGGATGAAAGACAAAGAAGAGACTCTCCCGCCAGAAATCGTGGTGGGTCGCGACATGGGTGAAAGGCTCGGGGATCTGATGGTTCAGGAGCTCATCGGCGGGGGACAGTTTCGGCATGCGGGTCTCCGGCTGTGGTCAGGATTCAATGTTCTCATAAAGAGCTCTGGTATCGGGGGGCATCTTATCCAGAAATTGGGTCGCATCATCGGAAGACATGGCTTCGATGCTGCCGTCCGGATGTTGGACAACGACACCGTTTTGGGTCAGTAGCTTGTACCGGCGCTTGCGTTCTTCTTTGTCGGGAACGCAGATCAGCTGGCAATTGGCGCAGGTGCTGTAAAGCTTGCTTGCCATCAGGGAGTGGTAATGGCCCCCCGGTGTATCCGGTCGGCTATTATACGCATTGATGCTATTAAGAAACAGAGGCATCATGTCGTTGTCGTCATCAGGGATGGCAAAACGACCCGGCGACCATGTGGACCATTTGCCATCGGGGTGAAGCCCTGTAAATCCACCACAGACGTACTGGCAGCGCAGGTAGCTGCGTCGATCCGCATAGGAGAAGGTTCGCCCCCCCAGGGTGACATTGATCTTCTCTTCGGGTTTCATGAGACCGGAAGCACAAGACACCTTACAAAGACCGCAACTGTCGCAGTAGTTGTCTTCTTCTGCCAGGGCGTCTGTCGCAATCAACTCGGCCTGGGTGACAACCCCTCCAAGGATAATCGCGCCGCCGTTCTTATCCGTAATGATGTTTCCGGAAAGACCGAAAGATCCGACACCACCAACGGCGGCAAGATACCGCAGACTGATCGGTGGCAGCATGTCCCCGCGTCCCCGTGGTGTATCATCCCGGTAGACGTCATTTGCTGCGAGGGCAACTGTGGGCTGTCCCTTCTGGGTCATGAAGTTGGCCAGTTTAACGCCTACGCCGCTGGCTATGGAATTGGCCTGTTCGTAATTCTGCTCAAAGGCCAATCGATCCACCTTGCCCAGGTAATCCGGAATAAGATCCTGGTCCAGGCCGATGGCAAAGACCACTGCTGACCGGGCGCCTCCAAGGACATACGAAAGATCTGTAGATGGAGGACCGCCGGCAAGTGTATCCGTGGTAGCGATTCCCGCAGCTAAGGCACCCTCACATCGGGTGTAATCCAGAACCAGTTCACTTAATTTGTCCATTCTACACACCTCCAAATCTGTGACATGGATCGGTTACGGCAATACACAAGCGCGACCTATGGTTAATCTCTCTTGCTCTTTCTTCGAGCCTTTGTGCCTTTGTGGCAGGGCCCTACTCTTCTTTAGACAATTCGTCCGATATATCCTGCATTCGATCCGATATGGGAATATTCTGAGGGCATTTTTCCAGGCATTCACCGCACTCGATGCAGAATTCAGCAGCGGATCCGGCCGGCTTTAGCTTCTGGTGGTACATCTGCGTAAAGGCGCCCCCGAACCCACCATAGAGTCTATTGTAATTCAACAGGAGCAGGTTCGTCGGGATATCCACGCCATTGGGGCAGGGCATGCAATAACCGCAACCGGTGCAGAATTGCATTGTCCGGTGTTTGATGTCCTTCAGGCGCGCCTGCATCGGTTCGCGCTGTTTCGCCGTCATGAAGCGCGAGCGACTGGCTATGGCGGTGTTCTCAGCCACTTGA
>JAZFSW010000578.1:0-2486 GCA_036446375.1 Desulfobacterales bacterium
CCTTTGCCTGTCCTGTTAAACCTTTTGTGCACGTGTTTAACCGGGGTGGCTATTCTTCCTGCTTTGGTGTTCTCTCTGTGACAGGCAAAAAAAACCACCCGCATCGGATGGCGCGGGTGGTGAGTTGTCGGATATGAAACGGGTCGGTCACCCGCGATTCGGTTGGTCTTTCCTAGGCGGATGGGTCTCCCAATACGACCAGTGCGTCCACGGCGATGGGTTTGCCGTCGATCAGTTTGAGTGGGTTGATGTCGATCTCGTCGATCCCATCGTTTTCCATTCCGATATTGCCGACGGCAATGAGAATATCTGCCAACGCCTCTTTGTCGACGGCGGGCTTCCCGCGGAATGCTTCGAGGATCTTTTTGCCGCGGATATCGTTCATCATGTCTGTGGCATCCCATCGGGTAAGCGGCGCAACGCGGAACGCCGTGTCTTTCAGGATCTCCGTGAAAATGCCTCCCAGACCAAACATAACACAGGGGCCGAATTGGGGATCGCGGGTCAGGCCGACGACCAGCTCCCGGTCACCTTTTACCATTTGCTGGACCAGGACTTCCTCGACCTTTGCCTTGGTATTGGAAGTCAGGTCTTTGTATGCTTTGCTGAGGTCTTTTTCATCGCGAACATCCAGGGCGATGAGGTTGAGCTCTGTTTTATGGGTCAATTCTTCACCGGATCCCTTTAAGACCACGGGATAGCCGATCTCGGCCGCGGCTGCCAGGGCGTCCTTTTCTGTCCCAACGACTTTTTCCCGGGTAACCGGGATATTGTAGCCGGATAGCAGCTGTTTTGACTCATTTTCGGAAAGTGTTTTAGCCCCTCTCTTCTGGGCATCTTCGATTATCTTCATCGTCTGTCTCCTTTTCCCACATCGCAAGTATATTTAGTGAACGCACGGAACATGCAAATAAAAGACAACAGATTATGTAAAAGACCAATCCATGTCAAGCAATAATAGGTCCCAACAAGAAATGCGCCGGAACACGATGGTGCCGAGGGTGGATTGGGGATATGGATACCGATACGCTCTAGGTTGAAGCGAAATTGTCTTCATATATCTTTTCCTGCTCATCAAGAATCTCATTTAGAATCTTCATGTCTGTCATCGGATTCATGATGACGCATCGGAATACCACTACCTTGCCTACCGGCATATGCTTTACATCCAGAGTTGTTCGGGATACGAAGCTATTCCCCGCTTCCCGCTGTCGTCGCTGAGCCCTTCTGTTGATGGTATTTAATGTCTCATTTGCATTTTCTGCCCGTCCGACATCCCCGCTGTTCAGTTCGCTCAGAAAGGATGGGGGACATAGCCGATAGGTCAGGACATTGAGCACCGGCTGAGAAACCAGTTGAAAGGCAGGCCGTTTTTCAATCTCTGCTGCGAAGGCTTCGGCCGTTTCGATACCATGTTCAAAGAGAAGGGCATAGCCCTTGCTGCCCATGATTTTCAGTGCGCTGGCCAGTATCAGAGAATTTGCCTCTCGTGAACCCGAGAGGGATTTCATGCCCAGATCGACAGAGCCGGGACGGTTGATGTAATTGGCATAATAGGTCACACGATCCATCGCCGTTGGATCCTTGAAATATACCATACCACAGGTCATGGGCATGTAAAACTGCTTGTGACCATCGATCGTGACAGAATCGGCCTCTTCGATACCGGCCAGCAGGTGGCTGTATTTTTCCGACAGCAGTATCGGACCGCCCCAGGCCGCGTCCACATGAAAGTGGATCCCCTCCTGCGCACATATCGCACCGATTTCCTTCAGGGGATCGACCGTACCGGTTTCAGTGGTACCCGCAATACCCACGATGGCCATGATTTTGGTTTTGACCGGATCTGCTTTGATCGTGTGTATCGCTTTCTTTAGCGCGGTCAAGTCCATACGGTGATCGGCATCCACATCGATACCGACAATGTTTCTATTGCCGATACCCAGAACACCACCGGCTTTCCGAAGGGAAAGGTGACCGAGCCGTGATGTGAGGACAACACATCTTTCGATGCCGTAGGCCATGTAAGCGGCCGATAGCCCCTCCAGCTCCACCCCGTCGAAGCCGTCTTTCGGACAGAGCAGGTGATTTCGTGCAATCCACAGCGCGGTGATGTTTGCCATGGTACCGCCCTCGGTAAAGCATCCGAGGGTGGTGTTGATGGACTGGACATGTTCGTCATAAAAGGCGTCGCTTTGCTGGTAGATCAACCGGTGTATTTTGGCCAGGACCTGTTTTTCTACCATGGAAACCACCTTAGACGTCTCCAACTTAACCACATTTTGATTCAATGCTGCGACGATGGATTTTAGGTGTACCATGAAAAAAGGGATGGCGGAGGTCATATGGCCGATGAAATAAGGTGATGTCACGTTAACCGCGTGGGGCGCAATATCTTCGATAAGGTCTGTAATGACATCTGCGAGTTTTTTTTTCAGGGTTCTCGCTTATCCTTGTGTCCTTGAATTGCTGGGATAGATCGATCA
>JAZFSW010000579.1:0-2637 GCA_036446375.1 Desulfobacterales bacterium
TAGAGTACAAGCTTCCCAAGCTTGGTGTCGCGAGTTCGAATCTCGTTGCCCGCTCCATGGCTAACCGTCTTTTGGGGCCATAGGGTCGTTTCCGGGCGGCGCTTCTGTTTGTGTGGTTTGGGATTAACTTTTTCTTATGATGGTTGATATGAACTGATAATATTTCTATCTTCGCTTCGAAAGTTCTACCTGAATAAGAGAAAACGGGCACCTGCCCGTTTTCGCTGTTTTTGGGCAGGTGACGATAAGGTGCTGAAACGGAAAAAGAAAAGCACAAGGAAGAAGAAAACAAGACCGGCGCAAAAGCAGGATGTTCCCGTAAATAGCGATGCCTTGCTTTCCCGGGTATGGGTGCTGGCTGAACCGGTGTGCGAATATGGGGGTATGGAGCTGGTGCATGTTGAATACCAGAGGGCTGTCAGCGGAAATGTGTTGCGTCTGTATATCGACCGGCCCGGCGGTGTTACTTTAGATGATTGTGCCCAGATCAGTCGCCAGGTGAGCGACCTTCTCGATGTTGAAGCCGATGATATCGGCACTTATGGTCTTGAAGTCTCATCACCGGGTTTGAATCGTCTGCTGTCTAAGGAGACTGATTTCCAGCGATTCAAAGGCCGATTAGCCAAGGTAAGAACGATCGGTACCATCGACGGACAGAAGAGCTTCAGGGGCATTCTGTCGGGGATATCGGATCATCGGGTAACCCTTTCGGTCGAGGGAGAAACGGTTGCCATTCCTTTTCAGGAAATCAAGAAGGCACGGCTTATCGATAACGATGGAGAATGACGATGTTTATTGCAGACATAAAACGTGTTGTTGAACAGGTCAGTAGAGACAAAGGTATTGATCGGGGCATCCTCATTGGCGCACTTGAAGAGGCCATTAAGTCTGCCGCGAGAAAGAAATACGGGAATGACGTTGATATTGAAGCCCAATACACCGAGGAAACCGGCGAGATAGAGGTTTTTCAGTTCAAGGAGGTCGTCGAGAAGGTTACCGAACCGGACCTTGAAATTGATCTGGAAGAGGGACGCGGCCTGGATCCGGAATGCGAAATCGGCGATAGTCTCGGGATCAAGATGGATACGTCTACTTTTGGTCGGATAGCCGCGCAATCTGCAAAACAGGTGATCATCCAGAAGATGAAAGATGCGGAAAGAGACGTTGTATACGCCAATTTTATCGATAGGAAGGGAGAGGTTATTAACGGTATCGTACAGCGTGTTGAGCGTGGAGACATTATCGTCAACCTCGGCCATACCGAAGGCATCCTGCCGGTTCGTGAACAGGTGCCGCGCGAGGCCTATCGTCGCGGCGATCGTATCCGTGCATATATCAAGGATATTCTCTATGATACACGGGGACCCCAAGTGATTCTTACCCGGACCCATCCGGACTTTCTTGTTAATCTGTTTAAAACCGAAGTGCCGGAAATCAGTGAAGGTATTGTGACGATCATGGCAGCGGCCCGGGAAGCCGGGATTCGTGCGAAAATAGCCGTTGCATCAAATGACTCGGATATTGATCCGGTGGGTGCTTGTGTGGGGATGAAAGGCAGCCGGGTCCAGAATGTCGTTCAGGAGCTCAAAGGAGAAAAGATCGATATTATTTCCTGGCATGTTGATCAGGCCAAGTATGTATGTAATGCACTGGCACCGGCAGAAATATCCAGAGTAATCATTGATGAGACCAATCGTTCGATGGAAGTCATTGTTCCCGATGAATTCCTGTCGATTGCCATTGGCAAACGTGGCCTCAATGTTCGACTCGCCTCCAAGCTGACGGGTTGGCATCTTGATGTTCTGAGTGAACAGCGATACAGCGAAACCATGAAAGAGGGTTACGATTCCCTGGTAGCATTGCCCGGGGTGGGCATAGGCATGGCAGATGCATTGTATGAAGCCGGCTTCTTTTCTGCCGGAGAAGTAAGTGAAGCATCGATTGAGGATTTGATTCAGATCAAGGGCATTGGCGAAAATAAGGCCAGCTTACTGATCGAGGCCGCAGATGCCTACCTGGCTGAACCCATCCAGGAAGATGATGAGCCCATCCAGAACGAAGACGAAACCGAGCCCGAAGCAGCTGATGACCCGGATGTTTCTGAAATGGCTTCGACCGACGAGGACCCGCAACCATCAACACAGAGTGATCCGCAGATGTAAGGAGGATAGATGGCAAAGATCAGAATACATGAACTTGCCAGAGAGTTGAACATGCAGAACAAGGAACTCCTTGAGAAGCTGTCCGATATGGATATCGATGCAAAGAGCCATATGAGTTCGCTTGATGACGATACCGTTACCCAGATCAGGGGCCTTCTCCTCGGCAAGAAGGTAGCTGTCGTCGAAGAAACCCGTGTGAAACAGACGGTGATTCGAAGAAGAAGGAAGGTTGTTAAGGTGGAAACGCCGCCCCAGGAGGCAGCCCCCGAACCTGCGGTTTCCGATGAAACGGCTGTTGATGCCCAAGAGGCGGAAGCAGAGGAAAAAGCACCCAAGAAAGCCGCGCGCAAGAAAGCAGCTGAGGTCGGTCCGGAACCTGAAGCAGAAAAGAAGGTGACAAGAAAGAAGACCAAGGCTACCGAGGTCGAGGCAGTCAAAGAGACCGATGCTGAGGCCGAAAAGGAACCGAAGACAG
>JAZFSW010000580.1:0-2544 GCA_036446375.1 Desulfobacterales bacterium
GCCAAGTACCTGTAGTTAAGATTGACAGGTACTAGTCCAGCGGGCTGATCTCATAGTTCTCATCGAAAGAAATCGCCATACCCTCTTCACTCACTCGTACAACCGCCCCCTTGATCTGGATGCTCGCTCTTTTCCCCTCCAGTTTCTTCAAATCCTCCAGAGAAAGGACCAGATCGAAGTGCATCTTGGTACCTACAGGAAGCGGTCGGTCCGTATGGAAGAAAGCACCACCGGCACAGATATCGGTCGTGGTGGCCTCAATCGGCGAAGCTTCTTCCTTTTCGCCAACCACAGAAATCTTCGCAGGTAGTTCAAGGCTGAAGCGTTCCATTTCTCTTTTACCTGTTTCAAGCATTTTGTACTCCTCTTTGTGTGTCGAACATACTGTTGTACGATCTGTATACCATGAAAATGGTTCGATTTCCCTACTTATCTTGCATATCCTGCAACGGTTGTCTGGGTTAAGTCTCTAAGCAAGCACCGAGTTGCAGTGAATAGTGCCGTCCGGCTGCTCGATGTCCATATCATCTTCTGAAGCGGTCCCATGGACGTTCCTTGGCATGTTGCCACCAGTCATCCGGCAGTTCGCCGTCATTGTGTTTTTTCACCTCATCGGTTAGATCATACATCAACCGTGATATCCTCCTTGCCTCAGTCTGGGCACGTCTCTTCTCCTTTGAACCCCTCCGTTCCGCAGTCTGAGTGCCTTCTTTCCCTTGTAGCTTCTTCCTGTCCCCAGGCTGAAGGCTTTTTTTCTCCTCAAATCCCTTTTCTGACTTGGAGGCTCGCATTTGCTTCAAGGCTTCATCCAGACGATCTTTCAACTGGTTGTTTTTCCTGGAATAATATGCCAGATCCAGTTTCCCGTTTCTTGTAACCGCCGGTGTGATAGATTCCTTCTCTCCCGGTGTGGGTGGATGGGTTGTGTGCACAATGGCCCCCGATCTCTCAACAGCGACTTCCGGCTGCATCTTGCCGGGAAGGGATCTGGGCGCCTCGACGTAGGGCTCGTCAGATTCATCGATTGCCCGGACAAGGCTGTTTGATAATGTTACCATTCCGCCGGATACTCGGAATTCTATAGTGTCGGCCGATTGCCGGTACGCATTGGTTACCCACTCGCTTCCATTTTTCAACTGGATTCGATAGGACGCATAACTGGATAAAGGACAGACAAGAACGATAGCGACGGCAATAGCCAAGCCAATGGTACGCACGGTGTATATGTTGCCCCCTGTTCTAGACATGATAGACTACTCCTTCCAGGAGAGGATCCTCAACGGTCGACCCTCGGTCTGATCGGTGACCGCCGAACTGCAATAGACGATGTTGGTGCTGCCGCCGCTATAGTTGCCCTCTACGGAACCGCGAGCTATCACAGCGCCGGTGATATTCCGGACTCCTGTACCGTAAAATGCGACAAATTCGGTGGCAATGATAACGCCGTGCCAGCTGAAATCGTAATCGATATACAGATCCCCCTCGACCACAAGGATACCACATCCGGAAACGCCGTTGGAGAGTACGAGATAGGACCCACCCGTATCATAATACACAATATTACTCTCCGCGCAGGTCGAAGGGTCATCAGGGTCCGCACCCGGTGTCGGTGTCCCCCAGTCATCACCCGGGCCTGGGGATGTCGTGGGATAGTGGTAGACTCCATTGACGGCATAGGAGAAATCCGCCAGCTTCTTGAATTCCGCAACCATGCCGTTGACGTACAGATCATCGCCATTGTAAAGGATGTTGGGCGTCGTGCCACCTACACCGGTAATCACCGGTGAAGAATAGAGCCCTACCGTTCCCGAAGACTTGGGGGTAGTGATGCCCGGTATGTCCCCACCACCGCAGCTGTCCATACCATTGATATTCACATCCCCGATGATCTCGGAATAGGCCTCAAGATAAACGGCTCCCGGCGGGTCGATCGGCGGGATTTTCACGGCCTCGATTTCGATGGTCCGGTAGGAACCGCTAGTATCATAGCCGGAGCTCTCGATACGATATACGTTCTCGCCGCTGACCGAATTGCGTTCATTATTCCTGTCACCGTCAATGTCCCCATAATACTCAACATCGTCTGCGGCGTCTCTTTGATGGTCGATCCGCACAATATAGTCCATATCGTTCTGCAGGCTGCTGTATAAGTCCTCGTGGCGGCGAGCGTCGTAACCCTTCAACCGGGCCTCTGCTTCGGTCCCGATAAAAATAGCCCAGCCCCTTCCCCCCGGCTGGGTATCGGGAGTTTCTTCCACCGCACCGGTTCTTAGTCGTCCGCGGGCCTCTTCGATCCCTGTTTCGGCGGCGGCTGTCAATTGCGTGCTGATTCGGTAGCTGATGGCGATTTTCAAATCGGTTGTTGTCATGATGGTAGCCGTCGTTGCCACCGTCGCAAGGACCATGAGAAACATAAGTGCAACGGGTAGTGCCATTCCCCTTTGATTGGTACATAAATGCCTGCAATTGATTGTCAGGCTTTTCCGACGATAGAGGCCCCGGGTCCCTTGCATCATCCCGGTTGATCTCTCGATGGATTCGTAT
>JAZFSW010000581.1:0-5139 GCA_036446375.1 Desulfobacterales bacterium
TGGATAGCCTCTCACGCCAATCAGACACCGGACAAGATTGCGGTCGAGGATCTCTATAGCAGGCAGACCTTCACCTACAAGGAGATGAATGAACGTATCGGTCTGTTGGCAGATCATCTCACGCGATCATGTGGGATTGAAAAAGGAGACCGGGTTGCAGCACTGTCCTACAACAATCCGGAAATGCTCGAGCTGCAATTTGCCTGTAACCGGCTGGGCGCCATATTTGTGCCGCTGAATTTCAGACTGACCGTGCCTGAACTGGAGTACATTGTCTCGGATTGTACAGCCAAAGTCATGGTTGCAGATCTGGATTTTGCAGAAACCGCTGAAAAGGTTGCCGATCTGGCCGGGATAAGCCATCTGATAATCACCAACTCCAATGGCAGTGACAGCCCCTATGAACAAGCGCTTGGGGCGGCAACACCCGTGTACGATGCCGCTGATATAACCTTCGATGATCCGGCCACAATCATGTATACTTCAGGAACAACGGGTCGTCCCAAAGGGGCCGTCATCACGCATTCCATGGCGTTTTTCAATGCGGTTAACATGTCCGGTCCGGCGAGAATCACTTCAGACGCGGTGCAGTATACTTTTATGCCCCTGTTTCACACGGGCGGGCTGAATGTCTTTACGCTACCCGTGCTCCACGCAGGGGGTAAAGTTCTCCTGACCCGGGCGTTTGATCCGGGTGAGGTGCTGAATGTGATTAACGATCCTGGCTATGGCGTCACACACTTTCTGGGAGTGCCGGCGATGATGTTATTTATGTCCCAGCATCCTGATTTTGAGCGCACCGATTTCAGTCGGATCGTGGCAGGCTTTGTGGGGGGAGCCCCGGTTCCGGTGCCGACTTTGAACGCCTGGATCGGAGCCGGCGCCAATGTCCAGCAGGGCTACGGTATGACTGAAACAGGCCCGGCCTGTCTGGGGCTGCTGGTCGCCGATGCACAGCGCAAGATAGGGTCCACCGGCAAACCGATGATCCACATCGACCTTCGGATTGTCGATGATGCGGGAAACGATGTGCCGATCGGAGAAACCGGCGAGCTCTGGGTAAAGGGCCCCGGGATCATAAAGGGGTATTGGAATAATCCGGAAGCCAATGCGTCCAGTTTTACAGATGGCTGGCTCCATACCGGGGATGCTGCACGCCAGGATGATGAAGGGTTTTACTACATTGTCGATCGTACCAAAGATATGTATATCTCCGGCGGCGAAAATGTCTATCCCGCCGAAGTGGAGGATGTGCTCTATCAGATTGAAGGCATTGTTGAAGCTGCAGTCATTGGTGTCGCCGATGAGAGATGGGGTGAAACCGGGCGTGCGATCGTTGTCCTTGCGGAAGGGTCCGATCTCACAGAAGATGACATCGTCTCTTACTGCGCCGGTCGACTTGCCAAATTCAAGCTACCCAAGTCCATTGTCTTTATCGATGCAGTCCCCAGGAACGCAACGGGCAAGGTGTTGAAGACAGCTCTGCGCGAGCAGTACGGTAGCGACTTGCATCAATTATAGAATCAAGATGAACTCGTAGAAAGCCCCTTTGCCGTCATCCCGGACTTGATCCGGGATCCAGAAGCTGTTGATATCACTGGATTCCCGCTTTCGCGGGAATGACAGATGTGGGCATTATCGACTTTTTACGAGACCACCAATCATAGGGGGTGAACATGCTAGACGGAAAGACTGAAAAACTTGCCGTGTTAATTGATGCAGACAACGCCCAGCCTTCTATTGTGGACGGGCTGTTATCTGAGATAGCCACCTACGGAATAGCCAATGTAAAAAGGATTTACGGAGACTGGACGCTACCGGGCCTCAAAGGGTGGAAGGAAGTTCTCCTGCAGTATTCGATACAGCCCATCCAGCAATTTGGATATACTACCGGGAAAAATGCGACAGACAGTGCTTTGATCATTGATGCAATGGATTTACTTTACACAGACAAATTTGACGGTTTCTGTATCGTATCCAGCGATAGTGATTTCACGAAGTTAGCGTCACGGATACGGGAAGCCGGCCTTTTTGTATATGGCTTCGGGGAGAGAAAAACCCCAAAGGCCTTCGTCTCAGCCTGTGACAAGTTTATTTTCACTGAAGTGCTACGCTCCAAGGGAGATCAGAGTGAGAAAATAAGGCGCAGAACCATCACCGAACTCAGGAAAGACACGAAGCTTGCGAATCTGTTAAGAAATGCCGTCGAGGCATCTTCGGATGATTCCGGTTGGGCGCATCTTGCCAACGTGGGCAGCAATATCGCCAAGCAGGCACCGGAATTTGATCCGCGAAACTATGGCTACAAAAAGTTGGGGGAACTTGCATCGGCTACAAAGCTGTTCCAGGTCGAAGAAAGAGCAGTGGGCGATGGGACCTCAAAGGCCGTTTATCTGAAAGATAGAAGGAAGAAATAGGATTCAGGAGGAAAGAGATATGTTTTTTGAGCATCGGGAGTACCGGATCAAAGATGGACAGCGAGACCGCATGGTAAAATTGATGGAGGAGGAGATTATCCCCTTCCAGGTATCCAAAGGCGTTGTGGTTGTCGGCAGTTTTGTGGCGATGGACGATCCCGATCTTTACGTCTGGATACGCCGCTTTGACAGTGAGGAGGAGGCCGAACGGCTCTATAAAGAGGTCTACGACAGCGATGTCTGGAAAAACGAGATCGGGCCCCAGGTGGGTGAAATGATGGACCGGGAGACCATACGGGTAACCCGGCTGGAAGCAACGCCAAGATCTGTCATCCGCTGACCTATCCCATCTTCTACAACCCGTGCTCCGTTCTGGCGATGATCGTGTCTTGCAGATCTCTGTGCAAGTCCACAAACCGTGCGTTGTATCCGGCAACTTTTACCACCAGGTCTTTGTATTCGACAGGTTCCTCCTGGGCTGCTTTCAGGGTGTCTGCGGAAACCACATTGAACTGAACCTGGTCCACCTTCTGATCGACAAAAGCGCGGACAAGATCAGCCAGCCTCTTGAAGCCGTCATCGGATTCAAAAACCGCCGGATCGATCTTCATATTCAATGTCGATCCCTGGGCCACTTCAGCGTTGTTCACTTTGCCCACAGACTTGAGAACCGCCGTTGGCCCCTTGACATCGGTTCCCGCATTGGCTGAGAGTGCATCGGCCAGCGGCTCTTGGGCCAGTCTCCCGGAGGGAAGGGCACGCACGGCCAGGCCTGCGGGGACAAACATTGACAGAGGCGTCAGAGTAGGGGTCCTCCGGCCACCGTATGTGGTTATATACCTGCCCGCCTCCCTTGAGATCAGATGGGTCACCCACGCCACCTGCTTGTCGGCATCGTCATCGTCGTTGCCGAACTTGGGCGCTTCCAGGCACATCTTGCGGATATCTTCACAACCTTCGAAGTTCTTGTCCAGGGCCTGGATCAGCTGGTCCATGGTGATTTTCTTCTCATCGAAAACAAGTTGCTTGATTGTCGCCAGCGAATTGCCGACATCGACAGAGCCAAGAAGATTGCCGCCGATACCGACGTTGTAGCGCGCTCCCCCCTCCTCTCTGGGCAGTCCCCTCTCAATGCAATCTTCCGTCAGTGCAGATGTGAAAAGGGTCGGCGGAAGTCCGGCCATCTCCCCGATGTTGCTGACCATAGACGAGATCTTAACCAGCCGGACGACTTGCGTCTCAAAGGCTGTTTTTAAATCTGCAAAGGAGCCGAATTGCCTGGGGTCACCGGTCTTCAGCCCTCCTTCTTTCCGGTCATATTGCCGAATGCCATCGTAGAGTACGTATTCCAGGGCGGCCGGAAGTGTGGAAATCCCCATACCGGCGCCGCCGCCACCCGACCAGCCGGATTCCATGCCCTGCAAGCAGACGTGGTGGCAGCCGTTGGTCGTACCCAGCTCCCTGATCATCTCCAGTGTAACGGCCGGCCCTCCCGGATTTCCCCGGGAAAGAAGGGTTTCAACCATGAGATCCGCATTGACAAACTGCGGATAGCCACCACCCAATGAGGTCAGCTGGCAGGCCTTAATCAGCAGGTCCTCGGGTGTCTTGCTGTGAACCAGCATGACAAGGGTGGGTTCCACCATCCCCGGGGTGTGCATCATCGCCTCAATGAACATATACGACAGCTCGTTGGTGGCATCACTGCCATCGGCGTTGAAGCCGCCAATGGTGATATCGTGACCCGATGTGTGATTGGACATATGGCGAGCTGTATGCGCCCCCTGAAGCGTAAACATCTGGGAATACCGCATGAACCAGCAGTCCAGCATTTCCTGGGCAGACGCTTTGGTCAGTCTTCCTTCCCTGATATCCGCTTCGTAGTAAGGATGTAGATACCGGTCAACTTTCCCCGGACTTGCGCCCCCATGGGAATAGACCTCCCAGCCCAGCATCATGTGAACGAACCAGATGGATTGCAGCGCTTCATAGAAAGATCTTGCCG
Organism: Desulfobacterales bacterium; assembly: GCA_036446375.1. Classification (GTDB taxonomy): domain Bacteria; phylum Desulfobacterota; class Desulfobacteria; order Desulfobacterales; family JAZFSW01; genus JAZFSW01. The sequence goes on from JAZFSW010000581.1 coordinate 4,423, forward strand.
GATGGGCCGGAACCTCGTCACAGTTCTCGGCAATCCTCAACAGCTCTGCTTTCCGCGTCGCATCCGTTTGCCTGTCTGCCAATTCCCGTGCCTTTGCCGCAAACCGGCCCCCTATCTCAGCGGCACCCTCCATGGCCGTAATGACACCCTCAAGGAAGGGCAACTTCTTAACATCCTCGGCATGGGTAAGATCGAGTCTTGCTATCCTTTCCTCTGCATCCTGTTTCACACCCAGGAGCCCTTTCTTCAGGACCTTCTCATAATTCACCGTAAAGTGGGCAAGATACCCAACCGCGCCGATGCTCCTGATCCCCTCTTTTTCCAATTCCGGCGGAACAGGTACAGAATAGCCTTGGGTCTGCCAGTACGGAAAGATCTCTTCTCTCAATTCCTTCCTGACCGCTTCGCTGATGTGAAAAGGGGTGTATTCCCGGGTGCTGAGGGTGTCCAGTTCAGGCTCCAGCCCATAGCCTCGATGTCCTACCTCGGTGGCGCGGGGTTCATGGAATAACCAGCCCACAAAGAGTTCATCCGGATAAATGTTGGTCGGCACCCCCCGAACCGTGGCGGCAAAGGCTTTTGCCCGTCGAGAGATCAGCGGTTCGCCTTCCGTCTCCTTCCAAACCCGGGTAACGATACGCCCGAGATCGATGACAGCTTTGTTCGGGGTATCCAGATAGTGCTGCCGAAGCCTTTCGACTCTTGGTGTCGGCTGCA
>JAZFSW010000582.1:0-3604 GCA_036446375.1 Desulfobacterales bacterium
TATTGTTATCACCGATGATCATCGCGTCGCCGCTATGGATGACACAATTATCTTCGACCATCGTATCGCGCCCGATCTCTATTGTGGCAAAATCTGCTCTGATAACCGCACCGGGCCAGACGCCGGATCCTTCACCAATCACCACATCACCGATAATCGTGGCACCCTCACTGACAAACGCAGAAGGGGCTATGCGGGGTGTTTTTCCATTAAAGCTTCGAATCACAATGTCCTCACTCGTCCCCCGGCGAAACCTAACCAGGACGGACCGGGAAACTGCCACAAAGACACTAAGGCACTAAGGATAGCCTTCAATTTGTGACTCGTCTTCGTGTCTTAGTGCTTTTGCGCAGTAGTGTCTTAGTGCTTTTACGCCGTGGTGGCGAAATCGTTCTTTCAGATAAATCTACCGCAAACACGATACAATGTTCAGGTTCAGGTACGAAACTGCGCAATGCTCCCAAAATTCACTGGCTAAGTCAATTCCAAAAGTGCAGAGAACTGTTCGACTTGATTTGACAGCGAAATATTAATTCGCTATAGCATTCGTGTCACTGATACAAATCAGCCATGGTCTTGTCAATTGGCTTGCATGATCCCATCGTTATATGGCGTGACAGTTGCAGCAACCCACCCAAAGGAGGTACAGTTCATGGATTTTTCTCTTGAGTATACAGAGGAACAGGAAGCATATGCTGTTGAAGTGCGTGCGTGGCTCGATGAAAATGTTCCCGACGGTTTGGAGCACATCAGAGACACCCGGAAAATGAACGATGAACAATGGCAATTGAGACGGGATTTCACTCGCGTACTGGGAAAGAAAGGATGGCTCTATCCCAACGCCCCCAAAGCGTACGGCGGGGGCGGACTGAGCGGCGACCAGAGCGGCGTTCTTTCCACAGAGCTTGGGAAACGAGGATTGGCACTGACACCCCTATACGATATGGGCGTATTGGTTTCGCCCGCGATTATGGCCGTCGGTACCGAAGAACAGAAGCAGCGATTCCTCCCCCCGATATTCACCGGAGAGCTGTTGACATGGCAGCTGTTCACCGAGCCGGAAGCCGGCACCGATGCCGCCAATCAGCAGACCGAAGCCCTGCGTTCAGAACGCGATGGCGACCATTTCATCGTAAATGGCCACAAGGTCTTTGTCGGGTCATATCCAACCAAACCGGAACAGCTCTATCTTCTCACGCGAAGCGATCCTGATGCCCCCCGGCATCAGAACCTGACCAGCTTCCTTATCCCGGCGAATCTTCCGGGTATCACGGTCCAGGCCCTGGATCTGTTTCCCCTATCCACGTTCCCCTCCCAGTGGGGCGTTACCGGCGCAAATGTGGAGGCGGTCAAGCATGCGGTCTATTTTGACAACGTCAGGATCCATGAATCCCGCGTTATCGCTGAAGAAGGTCTCGGTTGGGCTGTGACCACGGCGACATTGGAGGTAGAGCACGGAGGCAGCGGCGGACGACGCAAACGGGCACCGATCTCCCCGGCCCAAGCAGCTGCTGCAGCCAAGGCGAAAAAGGCGCCAGGGGATCAACCCCCGAGGAAGCGCTACGAGGAACTATCCATCGGGCGGAATCATCTGTCGGAGAAATTCTTCGAGCAATGCAGAACCGATCCGAGAGTCAAGCGGCGCCTTGAGGAAAATCCGCAGTTACAGGATTCTGTGCTGGAAATATACATCGGCACCCAAACCAACCGGTTGTGGTCCATGAGGAATGCAAACGGTATGGGGGGTGCATACGGCGGCCCTCAGCTCTCATTATTCGGCAAGATGTTGGGCACCACCTTCACCAAGCATATGGCCAAAGTTCTTGGCCCTGCGGTCTATACGGATGACCCGGAATGGGTTATCGATGACGGGCGATTTGAAACGGCTCAGCGGTGCGGCATCTGCCTCGCACCGGGGGGGACGCCGGAATCCTATAAGATAAACATATCCCGCGCGCTGAACATGGGACGCAAATAGAAAGGGGGGAGTAGAATGCGATTGGACCTTAGCCATTCAGAGTTCGATGAAATGTTGATGAGCGCCGGGATGGATTTCCTGCGCAGAGAAACACCGAAGTTGGTCATCCAGGAACTATTGGATACGGATACCGGCTGTACCGAAACCATATGGGAGAAAGCAGCAGAGATGGGCTGGCTGGGCATCATCATCCCGGAGCAATATGGGGGCATGGAAAGTTCTATGGAGTCTGCCGGCGTGCTCTTTGAAGCTCTGGGTACCGGCCCCTTGCCCGGGCCCCACTTTTCTTCCGCTATTCTCGGGGCCCTGATTGTCCTGGGCGCCGGCAAGGAGACGCAGAAGAAAAAGATACTGCCGAAAGTTGCTTCAGGGGATATCACCCTGAGTCTGGCGCTGACAGAACCGGATTATAGTTGGGAACCGAATGCGATTGAAGTCGCCGTTGAGGGGAAAGCGAGTGAAATGATCCTCAATGGTACGAAGCTGCATGTGCTTGATGCAGAAGCAGCCACCCATTTTATCGTCGCTGCCAGAACCGGGAAGAGCAAGGATTCATCCAAGGCCATTTCTCTTCTTTTGGTGGATCGCGATACGCCGGGCGTGTCGGTGAGGAAACTATCCGGATTCCTGTCGGGCAGGGCTTTTGAAGTGAAGTTCGACCATGTATCGGTGTCTTCGACCGATATCCTCGGCAAGAAGAACGCCGGGTGGCAGCCGCTGAACGACGCCGTCATGAAAGCGTCACCGGTACTGTGTGCCTACAAGGTCGGTGGATGCAAGGCGGTGCTGGATATGGCACTGGACTACACTCGGGGTCGGATCCAATTCAGTCGACCGATCGGGCGTTTCCAGCGGGTTCAGGATATGCTTATCGAGATGGTCAATCAGGCGGACGCCGCACGGTGGATGACCTATGAAGCCCTCTGGAAGATCGATACCGGCAGGGATGCTGCAGAGAGTATCCATCTGGCCAAGGCCGTTTCCAGTGAAGCGTATTTTCAAGTATGTACCCTGGGTCATCAGCTGTTCAGTGGTCTCAGTTACTCGATGGAGCATCCCCTGAGTTTCCATACGAGAACCTCGCGCCACCTCTACAATTTTCTTGGCGACCCGGCACACCATCGGAAGAAGCTGCTAAAGTACGTATTGGCCTGACCCGGGAACTGCGAATATAGCCACAAAGGCACTAAGGCACAAAGACACTACTGCGCAGAAGCACTAAGGAACAGCACAAGCATTCCATATGTTCTTTCTTGGTGCCTTAGTGCCTTAGTGGCAAGAAGAGGATATAAAAGTGAAATACAAAGATTTCGGTAACACGGGAATTAAGGTATCTGCCCTGGGATTCGGGGCCATGCGCCTCCCGACCACAGGCAAAGATGAAAACGTCCATGTCGATCTTGAGAAAAGCGTTCCCATGCTGACCCGGGGGATGGACCTGGGCATCAATTATATCGACACAGCATGGGCATACCTGAATAGAACCAGCGAAAAGGCAGTGGGTCAAGCCATTGCCGGCCGTGACAGGAGCAGCGTCTACGTCGCGACGAAGAACCCCATCGATACAGATGCCAAGGAACACCGTAAACGATTGGATATTCAGCTGAAGAATCTGGATACCGACTA
>JAZFSW010000583.1:0-6051 GCA_036446375.1 Desulfobacterales bacterium
ACAAAACGCTGGAATCCCAAAATGAAACCCTATATCTTTGGATCAAGAAACGGTATTTATATCATTGATCTGCAGAAAACGGTCCGGATGTTTAAGACCGCCTGTGATTTTATAGCCGATACTACGGCCAACAACCAATCCGTTCTCTTTGTTGGCACCAAGGATCAGGCTCGGGAATCGATTTACGAAGAGGCCAATCGATGCGAGATGTTCTATGTCCAGAATCGATGGCTGGGTGGAATGCTGACGAATTTCCAGACGATTAAGAAGAACATCGATCGTCTCAACCATCTCAACAGCATCGTTAACGATGAATCGATCGAACTCTTTCCGAAAAAAGAGCGCCTGAAACTCATGAAGGAACGGGCAAAACTCGATAATACCCTGGGGGGCATTCGTGACATGAAGAAACCGCCGGGGGCGATCTTTATCGTGGATCCTAAGAAAGAGGCCATTGCCGTTCGTGAAGCCAAGCGACTAAACATCCCCATTGTGGCGATTGTAGACACCAATTGCGATCCTGACCAGATCGACTATATCCTACCCGGAAATGATGATGCCATCCGCGCCATACGACTGATTGCATCCAAGATTGCCGATGCCTGCATTGAGGGCCGGGAACTGTGGAAGGAAAAGCAACAGGCTGAAGCCGACAAGGCTGTGGAAGTCGAAGTCGAAGCCAAAGAGAAAACGAAAATAGAATCGGTTAGCGAGACGCTTGCCGATGGTGAACGAAGAGTCGTATCGGATGGCTCAGATGGCCCCATTGTAGAGATTATCAAGCGATCCGCATCCGAAGCACCCGTTGTCGAAAGTGACGACCCGGTGGTACCGGAAGGTGACGGGCGTGACGAAACAGAAACCACAGGAGAACCAGAATGACCACGATTAGTGCGGAAATGGTGAAAGAACTCCGGGCAAAAACCGGTGCCGGTATAATGGATTGCAAGGAGGCCCTGACCCAATGTGATGGTGACCTTGCCGAGGCAACAGGTTTCTTAAGGACCAAGGGTCTGGCAACGGCAGAAAAGCGATCCGGAAGGTCCATGAGCGAAGGGACAATCCAAAGCTATATACATATGGGGGGGAAACTTGCGACATTGGTTGAAGTCAACTGCGAGACGGATTTTGTGGCCAAGAACGAAGATTTCATCGAATTTGCCAGAAACATCGCCATGCATATTACGGCCACCTCTCCGGTGGGGCTGACCCCTGAAGACGTACCCGAGGAAACCCTCAGCAAGGAGAAGGAGATCTATCGTGCCCAGGCCCTGGAGACCGGAAAACCCGAAAACATCGTCGATAAGATTGTGGAGGGAAAAATCAGTAAGTATTTCAAAGAGAATTGTCTCATGAACCAATCCTATGTCCGGAATCCTGATGTTACCATCGCGGATCTATTGAATGAGATGATCGCTAAGATCGGTGAAAACATTACCATCAGCCGGTTTGTCCGGTTTCAGATTGGCGAGTCCTGAACCATGGCGCTGCCTCGATATAAGCGAATTGTGCTGAAGCTGAGCGGCGAAGCCCTCATGGGCGATCAGACGTTCGGCATTGACCCGGTCATGATCAAGTATGTTGCCGATGAGATTCGTTCCGTATTTGACCTGGGTGTTCAGATCGCTATCGTTGTTGGTGGTGGGAACATATTCAGAGGCATCTCGGCCAGTTCCTATGACATGAACCGTGTTTCAGGCGATCATATGGGGATGCTGGCGACGGTAATCAACAGTTTGGCGCTACAGGATGTTCTGGAGAATAAAGGTATCCAGACACGCGTCCAGTCGGCCATATCCATGCACGAAGTTGCTGAGCCCTATATCCTCCGAAGAGCTATCCGGCACCTTGAAAAGGGCAGGGTGGTGATATTTGCCGCAGGAACGGGAAACCCCTACTTTACGACCGATACCGCTGCTGTGCTAAGGTCCCAGGAGATCCATGCCGAGATACTGCTTAAGGCTACCAAGGTGGATGGCCTTTACGATTCAGATCCCGAGACCAACCCGGAAGCGAGGTTTATCAAGGTAGCAACCTACATGGAGGTCATTTCAAAGCAGCTCAGTGTTATGGATATGACGGCAATCACTCTGGCTATGGACAATAATCTGCCCCTTGCTGTATTTAATCTTTCACAGAAGAACAGTATCCGGCGGATCGTGTGCGGTGAGGAGGTCGGGACACGGATCAGTTCGTGATGACCGGTAGTTCCCGTTATTCATCGACGGTTGCAGCCCCTTTCGGACACCGAGAACGGTGGCACTTAGGGACACTTCCGAACAGAGGGAATAGGTGAGTGGAAATGATTGATGAGATATACGATGAAGCCAAGGAGGGGATGGAAAAAACCATTGATGCGCTTAAAAGAGAGCTGACACGCGTCAGAACCGGTCGCGCATCGCTTTCACTCCTAGATGGTGTTCGTGTGGATTATTACGGCACACTTACACCCCTGGATCAGATGGCATCCCTTTCCGTTCCCGAGAGCCGCCTGATCACGATACAGCCGTGGGACACCTCGATGTTGAAGGAGACCGAGAAAGCGATTCTTAAATCCGATCTGGATCTAACACCTTCAAATGATGGGAAGATTATTCGAATTTCCATCCCCCCCCTTACCGAGGAACGTCGGAAACAGCTTGTTAAAGTGGTTCATAAGATGTGTGAAGACCACAAAGTCGCCGTTCGCAACAGCCGGAGAGAGGCCAATGATCTGCTGAAAGGCATGGGAAAGGACGGCGATATTTCTGAAGACGATATGTTCAAGGCACAGGATCGTGTTCAGGAAATAACAGATGAGCATACCAAGCTTATCGATGCTACCTACAACGAGAAAGAAAAAGAGATCCTTGAATTCTAACCCTTCTTCTTCCAGCCCGCCGGATCTTGATACCGAAAACCTTCCTGCCCATATCGCCATTATTATGGACGGCAATGGCCGGTGGGCAAAAAAACGCCGACTCAATCGGATCAACGGACACTACAAAGGCGCAGATGCGGTTCGTGAGATCGTGCGTGCCAGCCGTAGAATCGGTGTTTCCTATCTGACCCTGTATGCTTTCTCCACAGAGAACTGGCAACGACCGCGAGCTGAGATTTCTGCGCTCATGGTTCTTTTGAGGAAATTCCTCAATTCTGAAAAAGAAGAGATGATGGAAAACAATATCCGCCTTAACGCCATTGGACAATTGGATCGCCTGCCCAAGAATGTCCGGAAGCTTCTTTCCGAAATCATGGACGTAACCGCGCAAAACGATGCGATGCAACTGAACCTTGCCTTGAGCTATGGGGGGAGGTCCGAGATCGTCGAAATGGTAAAAGCCATCGCCGAGAAAGCAAAGGCAGACCGTATCGATCCGGATGAGATTACTGCAGAGACGGTCCAGGAACATCTTTACACCCGGGACATGCCCGATCCGGACCTCTTGATTCGAACCAGCGGCGAGTTTCGACTGAGCAATTTTCTCCTGTGGCAGATTGCTTATGCTGAAATATTTGTAACCGATACCCTCTGGCCGGATTTCGGAAAGGATGAGTTTCTGCAAATCATAAAGGACTATCAACAGCGCGACCGACGGTATGGAAAGATATCCTAGCCGAACGCCGGCATGTCTTTGACGCTTAGAGTAGACACTGATGCATCTAAAACGCTGGATAACAAGTATCGTTGCGCTGCCCCTTCTGGTTCTGCTCATTTACAGAGGGGGACCGGTGTTGTTTGCCGTATTTATCGGTGTAGTGACGATTCCAGCCATATGGGAGTATCTTCATATCGTATCGCCTGGCACGGGAAAGCCCTGGGCGAAGAACCCGATCTTACTGCTATCCTTTGTTACCGGTCCGGTGATCGTATGGGCCGCCTATCATCACCACCCCCAGGTGATTCTCGGGGTTTTCGGCTTGACCCTCATCCTCTCGGTCCTGTTGTCTCTGCCCCAGTTTAAATCGACGCCATCGGTGGTGGATACGGTCTTCAAGCAGATGCTGCTCATTACTTACATCCCCGTATTCTTGTCTTATCTGGTGGTCATTCGATCCGATGCATCCGGTGTTTCCTGGACTTTCTTTCTCCTATGTATCGTATTTGCCGGCGATACCGGTGCATATTATGCGGGTACCTACTGGGGACGTCATAAGCTTTGTCCCGCAGTGAGTCCCAAAAAGACCTGGGAGGGAGCCATCGGTGGTCTCGCCGTCAATATCGGTGTCGGGTCTGTCTTTAAGGTATTCTTCTTACCGGAATTGCCATGGGGCTATGGTCTGTTGCTGTTTGTTGTTGTAGGCATTGCCGGGCAGATCGGTGATCTGTTTGAGTCCCAACTCAAGCGGGTCGGCAACATCAAAGATTCCGGAACACTCTTGCCGGGGCATGGTGGTCTACTGGATCGTATTGATGCCCTTTTGTTTGCTGCACCGGTGGTGTACTACTATAAAATGCTTCTGTTGAGTGGGTAAACGTGAAAAGACTTACCATACTTGGATCGACCGGTTCCATCGGGTGCAATGCGCTGAAGATTGCCGCGATGTATCCGGAACGCTTTACCATCAAAGTGCTGGCCGCGGGCAGAAACGTTGCACTGTTGGCAGAACAGATCGACTGTTTTCACCCGGAGATGGCCGTGGTACTTGACGAGGCATGTGCCGGTGAGCTGGAAAAGCGGCTTTCCCATCACAAGCGGGTAAACATCGTATATGGCGAAGAAGGATACACGCTGGCCGCCACATATGAAACCGTGGACCTGGTGGTTTCTGCCATGGTTGGCGCTGCTGGACTGATTCCCACGCTTGCCGCCATCGATGCCGGAAAGCATGTGGCATTGGCCAACAAAGAAGCCCTGGTTATGGCCGGTGAGATCGTCATGAAAAGGGCCGCCGCGGCAGATGTAAACATATTGCCTGTTGACAGTGAGCATAGTGCCATCTACCAGTGTATTATGGGTCACAATGCGGAGGATATGGACAAGATTTTTCTCACTGCCTCCGGTGGGCCGTTTCTAAATATGCCGGCCGATGACTTCAGACAGATCGAACCCGGTGATGCATTGAATCATCCGACCTGGCAGATGGGGAAAAAGATCAGTATCGATTCTGCGACCCTTATGAATAAGGGTCTTGAGGTTATCGAGGCCACGCATCTTTTTGACATTTCTCATGCCGATATTGAGATCCTCATTCATCCCCAGAGCATTGTGCATTCCATGGTGTCGTTTACCGATGGATCGATCTTTGCTCAGCTCGGCATGCCCGATATGAAGGGGGCCATTGCCTATGCGATGTCCTCTCCGGATCGTCTGCCGATAGGCCAGCCGTTGCCTGATTTTCCCGGTATCGGGTCCTTGACATTTGACCGCCCGGATACCGACAGATTCCCCTGCCTGGATCTTGCCTTTGATGCCTGCAGCACCGGAGAAACCATGCCCGCTGTACTGAATGCGGCCAATGAAACGGCGGTCCATGCTTTTCTCGATCAACGGGTCTCCTTTGAGGATATTGCAGGGGTTATCCGTGAAACGATGACCCATCATACCCCTTTTGCCAACCCCGGCCTTTCCGATATCCTTGACGCAGATAAGTGGGCACGGCAGGCTGCCACCAACGAGATCCGTAAGAGAGTGATATGACAACCAGTATTGTAGCATTCGTCGCTGTCCTGGGCCTTCTGATCTTCTTCCATGAACTCGGTCATTTCCTTCTGGCCCGGTTCTTTGGGGTGGGCGTTGAGACCTTTTCTCTTGGATATGGTACCCGGCTACTCGGTAAAACCATCGGTCGGACCGACTATCGAATTTCCATGGTACCCATTGGCGGTTACTGCAAGATGGTTGGTGAAGAACCGGGAACTGAAATTGACCCGGAAGATGTGGCGGTCTCCTTTACCCATCAACATGTGATGAAACGGATATGTATTGTCGTTGCAGGACCGATCTTCAACATCCTTCTTGCCGTGATTCTGCTTTTCGGCCTTTTTCAGGTCACCGGACTTTTAATATACACTCCCAGTGTCGGATCGGTTGTCGAAGGTAGTCCGGCCGAGGCCGGCGGCCTTGAGGC
>JAZFSW010000584.1:0-4956 GCA_036446375.1 Desulfobacterales bacterium
CTGAGGTTGTTGTCTGCAGTTTCCGTGACCTGTTCTGTGCCTTTCCGTGGTGAAGAATCATGAAGCATTTCATATGGGGTGTCACTTCAAGCCGGAAAGGCGCAAACCTGAACACTGAACACTCTCCCCTGACGTCACACCACTTCTTCCTCATTCATCCGGCTGATGTCGTCCCAGCTATACCCCAACTCGAGCAGGATCTCTTCGGTGTGCTGGCCATACTCCGGGGCCGGCCGTGTGATCTGACCCGGCGTCTTGCTGAGCCTTACCGGCGATCCCACCATTTTGACCTGCCCATGGGTGGGATGATCGACTTCAACGATATAGTTATTGGCCATCATTTGTGGATCGGCCGCCACCTCTGCATAGTCGTTGGCCGGTGCCCAGATCAGATCCGTGCTGCTGAAACGCTCCTCCCAGTATTGCCTGTCCTGGCTGCCGAATTTTTCATCGAGAATTTCAATCAGCGCCACGGCATTCTGCGTTCGCGTCACATGCGTCTCAAATTTCGGATCCTTTTCCAGCTCTTCGATCTGGGCTGCGGCACAAAACGCGTGCCAGTAGGGATCTGACCCGAGCATGGCCAGACAGAGCCACTTTCCGTCTCTGCACCGGTAGATGCTCCACAGGGGATTGCCCGATTTGTCTCTGGCAACAGGAGCTGTGGTGCGACCGTAAAACAGATAGGCCTGAAGGGAAAGGGAGCCCAGCCAGGCCTGGCTGCCGAGAAGAGAGGTGTTTACCTCCTGACCTTTTCCGGTACGCTCCCGGGAGAACAGGGCCAGCATGATACCGTAGGCCAGGATTCCCGCGCCAACCTGATCCGCCATCCCGGCGCCAATCCGGGGCGGGGGTTGGTCCGGCTCTCCGCTGATACTCCAGATACCCCCCCGGGCCTGGGCGGCAAGATCGAGTGCTGGCTTGCCGCTATCCGGCCCCTCTTTCCCGAAGCCGTAGGCCACAGCATAGACGAGACTCGGGCACCGGGCGGAAAGGGATGCATAGTCCATCCCGAGCCTGCGTACTGCTTCTTCACGGAAATTGGTAACGAACACATCGTATGTTTCCAGCAATTTGTATATGACCTCCCGACCCTCTTCTTTTTTAAGATCAACCCTGAGACTTCGTTTGCTGCGGTTGTTGTTTTCGAAGTAGAAATTCTGCGCTACCTTCGCACCCATCATGGCGGTCATGTATCGGCCACTGTCCCCACCCCGCCGGTCCTCAATCTTGATTACCTCAGCACCCATGTCCGCCAACATTGCCGTGGCAACCGGGCCCTGTTGACCCACCGTCATATCAAGAATACGCACACCATCCAAGGGTCCTGCCATGTCAAAGCCCTCCTTAGTTATATAGAAAAGTGAAGTTTATCATTCTTTTCGATGGGGATGTCAATTGATTCATTCGGCTATGCTCATTAAACTGTTGACGCGTTTAATGACATCATATTAGTATGCACCTTCCCCCTTTCAAAACACTGTCCTTTCGCAGAACAGCACGGATCGGACAGGGGACGCAACCCATCTACGAGTTCAGTTTTCGGTCCTGCCATCGTCTGGATCGACACCCGGACAAGAACAGACCCAGAAAGCGATACGCTTAATAATAGGCACGCCCGCTGAAGCGGGAATACCAACAACTCATTTTTCAGAGGGAGGATAAGACATGGCGATACCTAGTTTGTCTCTTGAGGGGAAAACAGCAGTCATTACCGGTGGCCGGATGGGCGTGGGCAAAGCTGCAGCACTGATGTTTGCAGAAGCCGGAGCCGATATTGCGATTTGCGACCTGGTTGCCGATGACGGCAAAATGGATGAAGTAGCAGAAGCGATCACGAAGATGGGCCGTCGGTGCGTGACAGCCCAGACCGATGTGAGCGTGAAGGCGGACGTCGATGCATTCTTCAAGAAGGTCATGGATGAATTCGGTACGGTCGATATCCTCATCAACAATGTGGGCGTAGCATCGGGCAAACCCGGCTTCATCACGATGATCGAAGAAGACGAACTGGATCGGATGATGCGGATCAATCTTTACAGCGTCTATTTCTGCTGCCAGGAGGCAGCCAAGATCATGACCGAGAAAAAGACCGGCAATATCATCAACCTGGCGTCTCAAGCTGCCTTCAAGTCCTTTGCCGGAGGCAGTGCCTATTGTGTGGCCAAGGCTGGTGTGGTCATGTTGACCCGGGTTCTTGCCCATGAATTGGGCGGCAGCAATATCCGGGTCAATGCCATCGCTCCCAGTGTGATCACAACAGAATTCATGTCGCCGCTGATGAAACTGGACTGGACCGATGAGAACATTCGCACGTCGGCGGCCCAGGGATTGCCCCTGGGTCGTGTGTCGGATGCCGAAGAGATCGCCAGTGTGGCACTCTTCCTCGCCTCGGATCTTTCCAGCTACATGACCGGTGATACCGTTTATGTCGATGGTGGCGCGCTGGCTTAGTACACGCACTCACAAGTTCGATTACGTAATGTGCTTCGACTCACCGCAGAGTCGCCGAGGACGCAGAGAACAGGTACTTTGTCTCTGCCGTCTCTGCGCCTCAAGCACAGTCCCGCTGCAAGCGAGATGAAACACAGAATGTGCCCAGAATACATCACCGTATTCGCGAATTGGCGTACTTTGGGAATCCGGGGAGCGCATGTGCCACCTGCTATTTCAGTGTGCGGAGAAATCCCCGAAGATCTTCTGCCAATAGATCCGGTTTTTCGAGAGCGGCAAAATGTCCCCCACTTTCCATATCCGTCCAATGGGTGACATTGCAGGTGCGTTCCACCCATTCCCTGGGGGGACGCGAGATTTCGGCTGGAAACGAGCCAACAGCCGTTGGAACCGTAATCTTCTCCCCTTTGGGAAGCTTCCAGGCATCGTGCCTGGAGTTATAGTACAGCCAGAAACTACTCTGTATCGTTTGGGTAACCCAATAGATCATGATGTTGTTGAGCAGATCGTCTTTACTCAGGCTGCTTTCGATATCCCCGTGGGAGTCCGTCCAGGTATAGAATTTTTCCGTAATCCAGGCGGCAAGTCCAACGGGGGAATCGTTTAAGCCGTAGCCCAAGGTCTGCGGCTTGGTCCCCTGTATCTGCGTGTAGCCGGCTTCATCCTTAAATTCTTCCATCTTCTGGAAAAAGGCCATTTCCGCTGGTGAGATATCACCTATATCGCTCTGATCCGGTGCGGTGGCAATCATATTCAAATGGATACCCACGACGTTTTCAGGATATTTATAGCCAAGAATCGAAGTGAGAAGCCCTCCCCAATCCCCGCCCTGTGCAATGAAGTTCGCATATCCAAGCGTCTCTGTCATCAGATGGTGGAACATATCCACCATTTCTTCAGCCGACAGACGACGCTGATTCGCAACATGGGAAAAGCCGTAGCCCGGCAGCGATGGCGCCACAACGGTAAACGCATCTTTCGGATCACCCCCGTAGGCGGCTGGATCGGTCAGCGGACCGATGATCTTGGTGAATTCAGTAAATGAGCCCGGCCAGCCGTGGCTGAGGATCAGCGGCATCGGGTCCGGTCCCTTACCGGGAACATGGAGATAATGCAATTGGATATCATCGATCTGAACCGTATATTGGGGAGAACTGTTGAGTATCTTCTCCTGTTTGCGCCAATCGTACGCGTCCTTCCAGTAAGCAATCAGCTCCTTCATATAGGATAAATTGGCACCATATGTCCAGCCGGAATCAGGGATCTCATCGGTCCAGCGCGTCTGGGCCAGTCGATGACTAAGATCCTCAAGAATCTCCTCATGTACTGCAATGGCAAAGGGTTGGGGTGCTTCACTTGTCTTCATTACTCATCTCCTTGTGATGGTCTACAGATATGCTCAGTGTGTGGCCGTGGTAAGATATTGGAAAATCGTAAGGCGCTCTAACCCGAAGAGGGAAGCGCGCAGTGTTCCCGGAAGCGCTCGTCGGTTTCTGTTGGAAAGTCCTTCGGGACATCCTGCGTCACTATTCCGGTCGCTGCCCATTCACATCCGCGCTGGAAGGTTACGATAAATCCGACGCACTCCATTGCAGTTGGGCTGTAGCCCTCCGGAGTATCCCCATCGGCATGACCCAGCGTTGTGTTGAAGCATCGGCCTCGACCATAGGCAACGGTAAACAATGCGGGCTCGTGTTGACCACTCCCATACCTGGCAGTGCCCCAGTGGCTTTCTGTGTCAGAATCCACGTAAGCTGTAGCCAGTACGTCCAGATTCTTGGCCGGCCCCCGAAGATTGAAGTACAGTTCATCTGTGGTGTGCATCCATATGGCGGGAAGCCCCTTGGTAATCGGGTGCCCAGCGTCTCGGACGATGATCTGATATGGCCCTTGGGCCAGGCAGTCACCGGCACTGCCAGGCGTCAGGTCCGGGACCATCTTGCCATCTCGCCACCGAAGCCGCGGACCGACGGTATCATCGCGACCGCCCCATCCGCCAAGACCCATGATTTCGTTGAATTCCTTCCACTGGGGAAAGAGCTGGCAGCAATGATGAAAGAGCGTTACTCCGCCGCCGGACGCCACATATTCAACAAAAGCGGCATTTGTTTCCTCCGACCAGGGCTCTCCGCCATCATCAAGTACCAATAGGTGATAGGCGGAAAAATCGGGTTTGAAACTTTCCATGTCGCCCCCATGTGGGGGTTTTGTGGCCACATCGACACTGAACAGGCCGGTTTGCTCCAATATCTGCTTCACCAGTGGGCTACTTGTCTTCCAGCCGTGATGACTCTGACCATTTAGAAGTAGCGTTTTGATTAGCGGTCTCATTTCTTTGGCCTCCTTCCCTGCCCGGTTGAGAGAGAGCATTCCGAGCAGCTATCGGTGGATATTTTGACAGGGCGATTCGGTGATGACTTCTGTGGGTCAACGTAGCAGGTTTCGATCATGCTGACAAGGTTGATTGAAGGAAAGGCGGAAGGCATCGGGCATAAGGCAGAG
>JAZFSW010000585.1:0-2279 GCA_036446375.1 Desulfobacterales bacterium
ACCATCGGAGGTATGGCGGCCGCTCAGTCCCTTTCCCTTGCCTACAGTCGTGAGGATGAAATGGAAGCGGACAAAACAGGATTCCGATTCCTGACAGATGCAGGATATACAGGAAAAGGCATTCTGATGATCCTGAAAAAAATGAGAAACAAGCAATGGTTCGGCCCTAACCAGATTCCCACCTATCTCTTGACCCATCCGGCCCTGGAAGAACGGATAGCCTATCTCGGCGCACGCATCGATGAATCCGCCGAAACGGTGGAGGCCGGCAAGGACAAGTCCGGTGATTTCCCATGGGTTCACACAAAGCTGCTCGCTCTATATGGCGAAGAAGACGCGGCGCGTCGAAAATTTAAAACCACCCTCGCCGAAGACCCGGCGGATGTATTGGCAAACTACGGCTATGGGTTGTTTCTTGAAAGAACCGACCATCTCAAAGACGGCGTAGGCCACCTGAAAGCCGCATTGGCGAAAAACGCCTTTAATCCGCATATCCTAAATGATCTGGGTCGCGTCTATTATATGGATGGTCAACATACCGAAGCACTCAACATCCTGACCAATGCGGCAAGCGTGGCGCCCAATGATCCTGCCGGACGCCTCTATCTTGGCCGCACCCAGATTGCGCTTGGCAAATATGAAGAAGCGGTGCTTACCCTGGCGCGGCTAACCCGCACGCACGAGGACTTCTATGAAGCCTACTACTACCTGGGTGAGGCCTATGGGAAGCAGAACAACACGGCTAAATCCCATGGCAACCTGGGCATCTACTATAAGAAATACGGGCGACTGCAGGGCGCGATCTTTCACCTGGAAAAAGCCCTGGAGGCGGAAAGCGATCCCGATGAAAAAGATAGAATTGAGGATCTGTTGGAAGAACTCCGGGAAAAGTGGCAGAAACAGCGAAGGGCTCAATCCAATCAATAGGGGTTCATCGCCTTATCTCAGCTGCGATCAAAATGGGAAAACTGCATACTGAAGGTCCCTCTCCCCTGGGTAGCTGACCGGATGGACGTTGAGTAACCGAACATACGGGACATCGCTACGGTTGCACTGACAATCTGGGTTCCGGCCCTGTGGGTAATCGATTCAATTTTGCCTCCCCTGGCGTTCAGATCACCGATAACATCCCCCGTGAAGGCTTCAGGTACAAATATCTCCACAATCATAATCGGCTCAATCAGAAACGGGTTGCCTCTGCTCAGCGTCTCCCTGCATGCCATGGATGCGCTGACCCGAAAGGCCAACTCCGAACCGAGAGACTCCTTGAACGATCCTCCGATAACGACCGCCTCAACGTCAACGACAGGATACCCCATCAGGACACCGTTTTCCAGGGCTTCGGTAACCCCTGTTTCAATGGCGGCGTGGTAGATCTCCGGTATGGTTTCAGAAGTAATCTCCGATCTGAATTGATTGCCCGTCCCCCGGGCAAGGGGCGTCAATCTCAAACTCACTTCGCCAAAATGGTGCTGACCGCTTACCTCTTTATCAAACGCGGCTATGTTCTCGGCCTTGGTGGCCATGGTTTCCCGGTAGACCACCTGAGGTTTGCCAACATTTACGCTGGTTTGAAACTCCCGCATCATACGGCTGAGAATAACTTCAAGATGAAGCTCACCCATACCGGACAATATCGTCTGACCGGTATCTTCATCGTTTTCGACCCGGAGGGTTGGATCTTCTGCCACGAATTTACTAAGCACCTGGTCGAGCTTGTCCTGATCGGCAATGGTTTTCGGTTCTACAGCAACAGAAATGACCGGTTCATAGTACTCCATCTGTTCAAGGATGACCGGCTTTTCAATTGAGCAAAGGGTCTCTCCGGTGGATGAATCTTTCAGCCCGACAACCCCCACAATACTGCCGGCACCTGCCGTATCGATCCGTTCCCGCTTATTTGCATGCATCTGTAAGATTCGGGAAAGCTTCTCGTTGACCTTGCGAAAGGGGTTGTAGACTTCGCTACCGGCTTTCAATTGCCCGCTGTATATCCGGACAAATGAGAGTTTTCGGCCTTCC
Source organism: Desulfobacterales bacterium (assembly GCA_036446375.1). Lineage (GTDB taxonomy): Bacteria > Desulfobacterota > Desulfobacteria > Desulfobacterales > JAZFSW01 > JAZFSW01. The sequence goes on from JAZFSW010000585.1 coordinate 2,023, forward strand.
ACCATGGATACCTTGAAGATCAGTGCCGCCAGTGGCTCGGAATCCCTGGCCTCGCATGCAACCGTCTCTCCGGATGCAGAATCAATGCCTTCAATCGGCGGGATATCAACAGGGCTCGGAAGAATCCGGTCAATCGCATCCAGCAACGGCTGTATCCCCTTATTCTTCAAGGCGGAACCACACAAGATCGGCACCAATTTCAAATCGATGGTCGCTGATCGAATGGCCCGATACAGGTCTTCCTGAGAGATAGGTGT
>JAZFSW010000586.1:0-2981 GCA_036446375.1 Desulfobacterales bacterium
TTGTGGTTTCCCTTCTTTCTCTACAAACGGTTCGGGTTTCTAGGCTGCCGAACCTTTCTCGGATAAGCGTATACCTTGTATGCATGAGTTTTGCAAAGCAAGGTCAAAAATGTTAAGCAGGTCCTGCTGAGAATAGAACCCGATGTTTCCATTCCTGTATAATTACACCGGTCCGGCTGGTTGTCAATGTTGGTTGTGGACCATTGGTCCGATCAGCAAGGATTGTGCTATGATCTATCTGTGACAAAATTATGAGGAGATTCAAATGTTTAGAAAGTGCAGCGGCAATGGTTTTGAAGAGGCCTTTGAAGGTATCAGTCGTAAAACACTGGTCCACGGTGACAAGACGCTGATGACCGAATTCAGACTCAAAAAGGGCAGTCTCTTGCCCCGGCACAGCCACCCCCACGAACAGACGGGTTATCTCGTATCCGGACGGGTGAATGTCCTTGCCGGTGAAGAGACATTTGAAGCAGAGCCGGGAGACAGCTGGTGCATCGCCGGTGACCTGGAGCATGGCGCTGAACCCCTTATGGATTCCATCGTGGTGGAAGTCTTTTCGCCGGTGCGAGAAGACTATCTGCCTGAGTAGATCCCCCGATGCCACGCATCGTAATGGCGAAGCTTCCGAGTCTTGGTGCTTTACGCCGTGGCCCCTCTGCGCAAGATTTTCACTCGCTCACGAACCCTCAGGTTTCAACTGATCGAACATCGACATGATTTCCGGGTTCCGTTCATGGAGGATATTGTCGGCCCGGATTTTGAAATTCTCTTTTAATTCAGGATGGGTAAGAACATAGAGTTGTTTGTTCTCAATCGCGCGGAATACAATGTCGGCGGCTTCGTTCGGGGGCATTCCTTCTTTGAAGACCTGCAGCATCATCTGATGCATCTGTTCCATTTCCGGTGTGAGCTCTTCTTCAGGAGCTTCATTCTGTAATTCTGATGGGCGATTCCTGCCCGAGTCGACGATGCCGGTGTTGACTGCTCCCGGGCAGAGAACCGACACATTGATCTTTGATTCTCTCATGGCGAGTTCAAAGTGAAGGGTTTCGGATATAGCGACAACGCCCTGTTTCGTTACTTTGTATATGCCGGTTCCCGGACCGGCTATCAGCCCGAATATCGACGCGGTGTTGACGATGTGACAGTCAACATCCTGTTCGAGCATAATTGGTACAAAGGTATGTATCCCGTGAATAACACCCCATAGATTCACCCCCATCACCCACTGCCAGTCGGCCATGGTATTCTCCCAGATTGCACCGCCTGCCCCTCCCACGCCGGCATTGTTGAAGAGTAGATGAACCTCACCGAAGGTATCCATGGTTTTCCGGGCCAAAGCCTCGACATCGGCCACCTTGGCGACATCTGTTACCACAGCAAGAATAGTGGCACCTTCAGCCTCCAGCGCTTTGGCGGCCCCGCTTAGGGCTTCCTTCTCGATATCGGCGATCACGACCTTCATTCCCTCTTTGGCGCACCGTTCGGCAATGCCCCGTCCAATTCCGCTTGCCGCCCCTGTAACAACTGCAACCTTGTCTTTAAACGCTTTCATTGCTTCTCCCTTTTTGCCTTTGCTCTCTCATTCGTAACATCTGCGCCTCTATAATTGGGTTGTCATGGCCACTAGACCGATGATACTATAGTGCACAATGCCCTTACGCTACCGACACTTTTCTACACCATCTTTGGAGGATTGCATGAAAACAATCATCGGTGTCTGTCTCGTCCTTTTCATTGCCTGGCCGGCTTCTGCTGCTAACTATCTCCTAAATGGCGGCCAGGAGTCAAACATCAATTACAAAATGACGCAGAAAATAGAACCAACCCCGAATATTCGGAAATTGATCCTGACCTATGTCGTGCCGGCGACCTTTGACTCACCCACATATAGCCAGAATATTGAAACAGTCGACTTCTCTTTTGTACCACCGCCTACGAAACGCGAAGAAGTTACAGATGCACGGGGGAACCATGTCATTACAGTGACCTGGCTACCCCCTTTGAAGCCGATCACGTCAACCATTGCTTTAAAGGCAAAGAACACGGTAAAGCTCAAAACGCTGACATCCAATGCCTCTTTTCCGGTTACCGACATCCCGGAGCCGGTAAAGGCTTACCTGGCGGCAACCGAACAGGTGGCCAGCAACGATCCGGCTATTATGGAAATGGCCAAGACACTGACCCGGTCGGCAAAGACCGAATTTGATGCGGTTCAAAAGATCATGGCCTGGGTGGTGGATCATATGCACTATGTCTTGACCCCGAAAAGCTACGATTCGATGTATTCGTTTGAAACCGGAAAGGGAAACTGTCAGAATTACTCCCACCTGGCAGCAGCTCTCATGCGCGCTGTGGGCATTCCTGTGCGGATCGTCAATGGCATTACCATGAAGAAACCCTATGATGTGACCATGGGGGAATACATCATCACCATGAAGTTGGCCGAGGGCAGGCATTCCTGGATCGAAATCTATTTCCCTGACCTTGGCTGGGTTCCTTCCGATGCCCAGGGCTCCCAGATGTTTATCAGCAACCGGTTTCTTCGGGTCGAGGTGGGTCTGGACAATAACGAGACCGAACAAGATGGTCTCGTGAGTTGGAGCAGGAGAAAGGGGTCGACGGATGCGCCCGAATTCTCCGAAAGCATCGATGCTAAATTTGAAACCGACACGGTGGATATGAAAGGAAAGGAGATGACCTATGGGCCGAGGGAATCCCTATTTACGCCAGCGATTGAAGCCGCCTTTACAGAAGTGGTCGTCGAGCCGCCGCCTCCTCCTCCGCCGGTTATTCCGGAAATAGAATTGAAACAATTGGTCTATTCTGATCCCTTTCGTTTCGGCAATCTGGAGTTTCCGGAGAATGTAGATTTTCTGACCACCCGAGGACCCGCGCAAGAGGCACCGGATGGTACAATGAAGGCGAAAAAGAACTTTCTGGTCGAAACTGCCGAATACGTCACCACAAAGGGACAA
>JAZFSW010000587.1:0-3996 GCA_036446375.1 Desulfobacterales bacterium
GAGTCACGAGGAAGCGCTTGCCCATCTGAGGTATGCCATCACCCAAGGGGACGGATTCGTGCTCATTACCGGAGAGGTGGGGACGGGAAAGACGACCCTTTGCAGGGCATTTCTCGACAGGTTGGATGAGAACACCGAAGCGGCCCTCATCTTTAATCCAAAGCTCGATTCCCTGGAGTTGCTGCGAACCATCAACGATGAATTCGGGATCGATTCCGGGGGGGAATCCGCCAAAGATCTTATCGACACGCTCAATACCTTTCTGATGGAGAAAAAGGCCGCAGACAAGAAGGTCATTCTCCTCATTGATGAGGCACAGAATCTTTCCCAATCCGTGCTGGAACAGTTGAGATTGTTATCGAATCTCGAAACCAATGTCAGCAAACTGCTGCAGATCATCCTCGTCGGTCAACCGGAACTCGGCGAGATGCTTGACTCCCATGAACTCAGACAGTTGGGGCAACGCATCACACTGAGCTGCCTTCTCGTTCCTCTGACCCTAAAGGAGTCCAGGGAATACATCGAGCATCGTATCAATATTGCCGCGCAACGACCGGCAATTAAGTTTACCCGCATGGCACATCGTTTCATCCATAACTACTCAAGCGGCATTCCCCGGCTGATAAACATCGCTTGCGATCGGGCGCTCTTAACCGCATTTAGCCTTAATCGCCGGCGGATTACGGCGTTCATTGCCAGGTTGGCCATCAGAGAGCTGACAGGACCCAGAGCGTTTAGACCCAACCGTTTAACTGAAGGAATCCAGGGGATCGCCTTTTTATCCGGGTTGTGTGTTGTCTTTCTAGCGATCCTGTATTTTCACTTGCCGGTGACCCGGGACTCTCAGGTTGCCATGCCGGTCGATGGATCGGCGGGCGTCGTTCTTCCTGTTGAACCGGAGGAACCGAAAGCGGCTATCGCCATGGCGCCGACCTCTGAGGCGGCCGAAGATAAGGTGACCGATGCTGCAGATGATACGACGCTCATAGAAAGAACATGGGAAGTGGATGAAGCGCCGGTGATGGGCTTTGATGCGTATCTGCAGGCTATGGATACCGCCTCCTCACGGGGAAGTGCGGTCAAGGCTGCCTTGGATCTCTGGTCATCGATGTGGAAAGTGGATGCCAAGATGGATACCATCGGCGAGGATCGGGATTTCTTTCGGATTGTCGCCAAGCAAAACGGCTTCTTGACCCGGCCTATTGCCTGTAATCTGAATCTGGTAAGGAAGATCAATCTTCCTGCCATTATGGCATTGAAAATACCCGGGGATCTATCTGTCCGATACTTGACCCTTTCCAGAATGGGAAACAACCGGGTTACGCTGAGAGGAAGGGGGGGAGATACCGTATATGGGACAGTGGACCAATTGGAGTCCCATTGCGCAGGTGAGGTCATCGTCCTGTGGAAAGATTTCTATTCGATAGCCGGACAGATTCCCCTTAACGCACCGGACGATTCGATTATTACGCTGAAGATGCAATTGCAGGGCCTCGGGTTTGGCGGCATCAAGATCGGCCCGCTATATGACAACGCCACGGAAAATGCGGTAAGGGCGCTTCAACAGAAGCACGGTATTCCCGTTGATGGCATTGTGGGAGGGCTGACCAAGATTGTTCTGTACAACGACATCGGCACATTGGCGATTCCCCATCTTTCCGATTGACCGATAAGGATACGACACAGTGAGCTCCATATTAAAGGCACTGAAGAAACTGGAAGGCGAGCCGGTCATCGGTACCGAGGTGCAGTCCTGGCCACGAGCGGTGGGGAAAGGGGCTTACTTCGATCGCTTCAGGCGGACCTGGCGCTACAAGGGGACAGCATACATCCTCCTTGTTACCGGAACACTGGCGATGGCCGGCTGGTTTGTGATGGGCAGGAATCCTGTTCCCGACACCAGCGATTCCCCGCAGCGATCTGCTTCAGTGCAACCGGTGAGCCCCGATGATCCTGAGGTGCTGATCTCAGCGAAAGAACCCAAGGCAGAGCTATCGCGTCGATCGTTGGGAAAACCCATCCCCATCCGGTCCGATACAAAGAAACCGATGCTTTCGGCGACCGTACCCGGTTTGGACCCGAAACCCCGACCCGTTTCAGAAGAGAACGTCCCTCCAACGCCCCTCCCCGATGAAGAAGCATCTCTTGAGACCGCGCCTCTTCCATCAGTGCCGCCGGAAAGCAAAGATGCACCACGAGAACCGGTCGCCCCCTTTGTAGCCGAACGAGCCGATGACGGTCGAATGAGCCTTCAGGCGATTGCCTGGTCGCGTTTGCCGGAGAAGCGAATGGCTGTTATCAACAATCGAGTCGTTCGGGAAGGGGGCACAGTAAATGGTATCGAAGTGATACGAATCCATGAGGACCGGGTGATTATCAGGGAAGGGGAAGAGGTTTGGAAACTTGTGTTCAAGTTGAGATAGAGATCTCTCTTTAACCATAAAACCTTTGCGGAGTATACCCCTTCTTTTCTTGACATCCTCGATGGATTGGCTTAAAAAGAATGCCGTTTTCTCGGTGCTTTCCCGCCTTGCTAAGCCTTTCCTGGACTTGTTCAACCGGAGAGGCTATTTTCCCGGATTATCCAGACCGGGTGCATATCAATGAGGGAAGGCATCTTTGAGTGTGAAGGATCAAAGGGAATGAATCGCAAACGCCTCATACGATACGGACTTTTTTCCGGTTTGTTTTTCCTTGCTGTGGGTGGGGCCGCTACTATTTACACCCGGATGCAGGCGATATCACCATCCCGGCAGACTCCCGGCACGGAGACGTCATTGGATCGGGATGCTGTAGATAAGCGTGGTCAACCGCCGGAAGAACACGTCGCTCAATTGTACTTTTCCGACAAGGATAAACCTTTTCTTGTAGCGGAAGAACGGATGCTTACCCCATCGGATGATCCGGTTGTCTATGGGAAAACCATCGTCAAGGCGCTGATCAGTGGTCCGCAGACGGATCTTGCGACCACGTTGCCAAGATCAACCGGTCTGAGGGGACTTTTTGTCACTGAACCGGGCATTGCCTATATCGATCTTACAGGCAATGTGATGGAAGAACACCCCGGGGGAAGTGAAACGGAGCTGATGGCCGTATATTCCATCGTCAATTCACTGGTGCTAAACATCCCCCGGATCAGGGCGGTGAAAATTCTCATCGATGGTCGAGAATCCATGACCCTTGCCGGTCATATCGATCTGCGTTCAGCCTTTAAAGCAAATCTGCTTCTGATAAGATGACTCGGATGAAACGATGAAGCGTGGCAATAGAATAAAAAATACCCGTAATATCGGTATCATAGCCCATATTGACGCCGGGAAGACGACCGTTACCGAGAGAATACTCTACTATACCGGTCGTTCCCACAAAATGGGCGAAGTCCATGATGGGGAAGCGGTTATGGACTGGATGCCCGATGAACAGGAGCGGGGCATTACCATTACATCGGCGGTAACCTCCTGTCAGTGGAATGGCCGGCAGATACAGATCATCGACACACCGGGACATGTTGATTTTACCATCGAGGTGGAACGGTCCCTTAGGATTCTTGACGGTGCTATTGGTGTGTTTTGTGCAGTTGGCGGCGTGGAACCCCAATCAGAAACGGTATGGCGCCAGGCCGATAAGTACCTTGTTCCCAAGATCGCTTTCATCAACAAACTCGACCGAATCGGTGCCAGTTTCTTCGGAACCGTGGATATGATAAAGGAGCGTCTCGATGCGGCGCCGCTTATACTACAGCTTCCCGTCGGCATCGAAGATAGTTTTGTCGGTATCATAGACCTTGTCGACATGAAGCAGATCATTTGGGATGATGACACCCTGGGAGCCACCTTTGTCACCGGGGAAATATCGGAAGACTACCTGGAGGAAGCGCTGGACTACCGGGAACGACTTGTCGAGACACTTTCTGAAACCGATGACGACATAATGGAAGCCTATCTTTCTGAGACACCTATCTCTCAGGACGACCTGTATCGGGCCATTCGATCGGCA
>JAZFSW010000588.1:0-4576 GCA_036446375.1 Desulfobacterales bacterium
AGAACCTGTCCCTATTGCCAAAAGGAAAACAGGATCAAGGCCAGAAGCTGCTATAGCTGTAAGATGAAACTGACGTAATCATCTACATCTTGGTGCAGCATACGATCACCGGTATGGTATCCGGACAGTCAGGGCAAGTGCTGAAGGATCACATTTCCTCAATCGACCTATCGCTCAAGCATATCCCAATCCTCTTTTCCAATGAAGTTTATGTACAGGGGGACGTTGGTGAAGAGTTGCCATATGGGCGCGAATATGGGATTCAACCCTATGCCAAGACAAGCCCGAATTGACGCCCCAAGAGTACTCCACCATATCGCCATACGCGGGATTGAGCGCAAAGCGATATTTGAATCGATCAACTCATTGTTGCTGTGGCTGAATATCTGGACCTTGATGCTGATCCTATAGTAAAGAAGGGCAGGAAACGCTCAACTGCCCTTGCCCGATCGATCATCTGCTCACTCGGCGTTGACCGGCTGATGTTCAGTGGTGCTGACATTGCCCGCAAACCAGACATGACGCCGTCAGCTGTAAATAGGCCTGTTGCACGAGGGTAAACAAAGGCTCTGGTGTCTGAGATTGAAGCGAAAATCCGTTAGCAGTTTCATCTTTTCAACTTTTCACCAACGTTGATGCGAAATTACATCGCCTGACTTAATCGGCAAATTTAGCTCTCCGGATCGTTCTTGAATAGCTCAAGCATCTGGCCGGGGACTTCCGATGTGACGATCGTATCCGGTTCCGTTCTCTCCGGAATTTGAAGTGTGAGTGCCTGGGCATGCAGTGCGAGCCGGCTGAAATCGAGATTCTTCTTCAGATAATCTGCCGCCCGTTTAGAACCATAGCGGGTATCACCGACCACGGCATGGCCGGCCATCTTCGCATGGCGGCGGATCTGGTGTTTGCGACCGGTGTGAAGCTCGATTTCCACCATCGTGTAATGGGTGCTGTAATCCATGATTCGGTAAAGCGTCTCAGCAGTTCGCCGTCGACCGGTACCTTCAGGATGCCGGCGCCCGCCGGCCGATTTGGTGAGGGCCCGGTCCCATGTCCCCCACGAATCATCTCCTTGGGGGGCCGCTAACCTGCCATGCAAAATAGCGATGTAGCGTTTCTGCACCTGATGGGATTCAAATTGCCGGGAAAAGAACCGAAAGGCTTCTGCCGTGGTTGCCAGCAGGAGAATGCCGCTTGTCTCTTTGTCGAGTCGATGAACGGGACTGACGCCAGAATCCTTCTCCCCATCCCCCTGGCCCGAGAAAGACCCGTCCTCTTCAACAAAAGCCGATACCAGGGAACACACATCCTGTCCGGGCATGTTGTGAACCGAAATGCCCGCAGGCTTATCCACCACCAGCCAGTCCTTTCCCCTGGCGAGTATGGGTATGGGGATCGATTGGCCTTCAGTAGCCGGGGTGATTGTCATCTGCATCCTCAGGAATGGAGCTTCAATATCTTGCCGCTAACAGCATATGGCTTCTCAATTTCCCAGTCCAGCAGCTCTGCCTTCCTGCTACTCTGATATATTTCAGATAGATCCTCGAAGGGCCATCGTCCCGGATCTGCGATTAGAATCAGCCTTACACCTGATCTTTTCGCCCGCTGAAAGAGTCTTCTCAGGGGATCGATTAGGCTGTCGCAAAAACAGATATCCGTTCCAATAATGATATCCACCGACTTAAGCAATTTACTTCCTATCTTATCAAAACCCAGATTTGAAAAATTCACATCGACATTGTTGGCGTCGGCGAGCAGGCTGAAATAGGGGGAGACATCAGGATCTATATCAGCACCGGTCACGATGGCGCTATGGTTTCTTGCACAATACACCGCGGATAGTCCCCAACCGCAACCGATTTCCAACACCCGGTGATTGGAAACCGCGTTTGTTTCGCGAATGTAGTCGATCAAGAGCCAGCTCGAGTCCCAGAGTTTGTGCCCATGCTCCGAAGGCCTATACCGTTTCTTCACGCGCCTGATTTCGGGATGATTTGGAAGCAGAACACGGATGCCAAACGCCTCTATTTCGGTCCTAAAGCGTTTGTCGGAATAGCCTTCTGATACCGCTGATTCATCGTACGTTCTGGAGTCGCCAAGGTCTCTATGCATTGCTTTATACAAAGGCTCCCGATACCGCTTCCAAGGTTTCTTCAGAAGCGATTCCTGATAGAATGGTGCATAAAATCACTACCCATAACGATTCATTGACAATTCACCAATCCTCCCCAATTGAGCCACCCTTCTTTCAATTGGGATCACGCCTATTGCCGCATCTTCAGCCACTACTTCATCGTGGCGGTTCTGTTTTATGGTAATAGCGATATTACTAACGCGCTTGATGATCTGGTGCAATGAAATTGTTGCCTCTTGGTCGGACCCCGCTGGCTTTTCCACCTAATAATGATTTCTTTTCGCTTAGAAAGATGATAGGGTGCGTTTTATTTTTTGAGCCACGGGATTTTCTCCTGTGGTTTTTTATTTTACGAAAAGGAAACCATACGACAATGATCTGCACAACCGATATTACCCTCGCCTATGGTAAGAGGGTCCTGTTTAAGGACGTAAATATAAAGTTTGCTCCCGGCAATTGCTACGGCCTCATTGGCGCCAATGGCGCGGGGAAATCGACATTTCTCAATATTCTTTCGGGGGACATCGAATCGGACTCGGGAACCATCTCTGTGGGACCCCGGGAGCGAATCGCCGTTTTAAGACAGGATCATGCTGCCTTTAACGAAGAGGCGGTTCTTGACACGGTAATCATGGGCCATGAAAAGCTCTATCGCCTCAGGGCCGAGAGAGCCGCTCTCTATGAAAAACCTGATTTTTCCACAGAGGACGGAATCAGATCCGGTGAGCTCGAGGTCGTATTCGAGGAAATGAACGGCTATGAGGCAGAGTCTGAAGCGGCGGTTCTCCTGAATAACCTTGGGGTTTCCGAACAGATGCATCAGAAAAAGATGAAGGAACTTGAGGGAGGAGAGAAGGTGCGGGTCCTCCTTGCCCAGGCCCTGTTCGGGAACCCGGACGTCCTGCTTCTCGATGAGCCCACCAACAACCTGGATATCAAGTCCATTGCCTGGCTCGAAGAGTTTCTCTACAGGTTCCAAAACACGGTCATCGTGGTATCCCATGACCGGTATTTCATGAACCAGGTCTGCACCCACATTGCAGATATTGATTTTGGGAAGATCTCGGTATATGTGGGCAACTACGATTTCTGGTATCAGGCCAGCCGGCTGAATCTGAAACAGAAACAGAAGGAAAACAAGAAGGTCACTGACCGAGCCAATGAACTGAAGGCGTTTATCCAGCGCTTCAGTTCCAACGCGTCCAAATCGAAGCAGGCCACCTCGCGAAAGAAACTTCTCGAAAAGCTCACAGTCGAGGACCTGCCGGTGTCGTCAAGGAAATATCCGTTTATTTCCTTCAAACCGGAAAGGTCCTGCGGGAACGTGGTCCTGGAAGTGAACGGACTCACCAAGAGCATCGATGGGGAAAAGGTACTCGATAGTGTGAGCTTTACAGTAAACGGCGGGGATAAGATCGCTTTGGTGGGTGGAAACAGCCTGGCCAAGACCACCCTCTTTCAAATCCTGGCAGGGGAAACGGCACCGGACAGCGGCAGCTTTCGTTGGGGCGTCACCATTACCCACTCTTATTTCCCCAAGGAGCACAGCGCCTATTTCACCGGCGACCGAAGCCTTGTCGATTGGCTCCTGCAATTCGCGCCCCCTACAGAGGGCGAGAGCTTTGCCAGAACCTTCTTAGGACGCATGCTCTTTTCCGGGGAAGAAGCCGTCAAGAAAATAACTGTCCTCTCCGGTGGGGAAAAAGTGCGCTGCATGCTTTCAAGGATGATGCTCTCTGCATCCAACGTCCTGATGTTAGATGAGCCCACCAACCACCTTGACTTGGAATCGATCACGGCATTGAATGACAGCCTGCTCACCTTTCCGGATGTGATTCTTTTTACCTCCCATGACCACGAGTTCATCAATACCTTGGCAAACCGGATTATCGAAATCACCCCCGGCGGAGTCATTGATCTGCTCATGACATTCGACGAGTATATCGAGAGTGAGAAGGTTGTAGAAACCCGGGAAGCTTTGCTCCAGAAGGCCGCTTAGTGGGCGTAGGGTCGGACCAAGCCATCATATTGATATTCATGAGTTATCGTCCCAGAAATTGGTGTTTTCGGCACCGATATCGCTGTTTTCGGGGTCAAAACGGGCAAGATAGGGGGGTTGGGATCGCCTATAATGCAGCTTCTGGCCCCCAAAACGACATTATCCGAGCCATATGGCCCCTAATTCTTGCCTCATATCCTGGAATATCTAATACTTAGCTTGAGCGACCCTCGGCCGGCGACTAGCGAAATGGCCAAAACCAGAGCTTCTGGACTTTTTCGACAGGCTCAACGGTATCTTTACGGCAAGACAACCCAGCGCCCAAGAAGCATATCACCGTTTACACCCCCCATGCCCTAACCATTCCTCTGTTGTGTTCCTTTGTGGAAACGGCTCATCAGGCACGGGCAGATCAAGAGCTGCACAGATGGGTTCCCAGCCCT